>DASRLM010000717.1:0-2088 GCA_035648455.1 Puia sp.
ATCGAAGGCTTTGACCTCAGCTTGATAGCGTATATGATTATCGGTGAAGCGGATGATGAATTGTTCTTTCACCTGATAAATCTACTGAATAAATAAAAGCTATATTTATAAACACGGGAAATTGCGGTTCCCAATCTGTTGAATTATGGAAAGAAAATTAGCCCGGTGTTTTTGGCTGCTGTTGTTAATTGAGTCCATTTTGTTTGTGACTTTGATCGCAACATCCATGACGGATGAGAAGCCGCCTGAGATGGTTCATTATATTTACGGAACATTGAAATACGTTTTTGGTTTTCCGCTGGTCCTTCTGAACCGGGATTTCCCTTTCTTTCTTGACAGCCGGGAGTCGATCATAGTAGTAATTCTTTTTACCATACTAAACACATTGATTTTATCGTACCTGATCATCGGACTGCTGAATATATTCGGGCGGATGCTTCAGAAGAATAGGAAAAATGACTCAGTTATCTAATTAGAATGGAAAATTATCACAGACTTGCGCCGTGCTCAAACAGGAGCCTTCCGCCATGACCGGTGCTTTGGTAAGATGATTGCATACCTGCAGAAAAAAAACGACCCATGTCACGTATATTCATCACCGGTTCCGCTGATGGCCTTGGCCGCATGGCTGCTCAATTGCTCGTGGGCGGAGGTCATGAAGTGGTGCTCCATGCCAGAAACGGGGAGAGGGCCAAGGCTGCCCGGACGGGAGTTCCCGGAGCCTGCGACGTGCTTACGGGCGACCTGTCCAGCATCGAAGAGACGGTTGCACTGGCCGCGCAGGCGAACCGGACTGGGCCATTCGATGCCGTTATTCACAATGCCGGTGTCGGGTCAAGTGAACGCCGGAGGCTGGAAACAAAAGACGGCTTGTCCCACGTTTTTGCCATCAACAGCCTGGCCCCCTATATCCTGACCTGCCTGATCGTGCGGCCCAAGCGACTTATCTACCTGAGTTCGGGTCTGCAGCAAAATGGAGATCCGGATATGACGGATCCGGGCTGGAAGCACAAGACCTGGAACGGCTTTCAGGCGTATTCGGATTCTAAGTTGCAGGATGTGTTGCTGGCCTTTGCTGTGGCACACCGGTGGCCGGCTGTTTATTCAAACGCGGTAGATCCGGGCTGGGTGGCGACGAAAATGGGCGGCCCGGGAGCGCCGGACAGCCTGGAAGAGGGGCCAAAGACCCAGGCCTGGCTGGCGGTGAGCAATGATCCCGCGGCGCGGGCGACGGGAAAGTTTTTTCATCACCGGAAAATCCGCCGACCCAATCCGTCAGCCGAAGATCCGCTGATTCAGGAAGCATATCTGAAGCAATGTGCCGGGATATCGGGTATTGTATTTCCGGACAGTTAGGCGCTGAGGATGTTCCAGGTATTTCATATTTATGATTGAATAATGCTTTAAAATGACTCCGAATTTTACCAAACAGTTAAAAAGGCATATTCAAAACCACGACCTGGAGGGAATTCTCGCTGGCTATGGGAAGGCTGCCAGGAAGAGAGGTTATTATAACCGCCGGGAGTTTATCCGGATCTGTTTATGGAAGACCAGTCAGCAAAAACAAAATTACCTATCTCTGGCGGAAAAGGATATTATCCGGGTCACGGGATACGCCTTTAATATTTCCGATGAGCAGGACAGGATAGAGAAACTCTGCGAATTAAAAGGTGTAGGGATACTCGTAGCATCCGCCTTATTGACATTTTACGACCCTGAAAATTATGCAATCATTGATAGACCGTGTACGGAGGTGTTGGAGGAGCATGGGTTAATTGAGTGGCGGCGGATTTCTTCTGATACCTGGGTGGATTATTTGGCCTGTATCCGGAACCTATCCATCAAGCTGAAGACCACGCCCGGCCGGGTGGTACAGGGGCTATATGCTTTTCACCGGGAATCGCAGATGCAGCGCGAATTTCCAGATCTATGATCAATCCAACCGGTATCAGTTCTTTTTGAAAATTTAGAAAACCTCACCAAGCCAAAGAAATTCCGGTGGCCTTCGGAAATACATGCTGATGACAGCCTGGTAACAGCTAATAAGGAGTACGGAGACTGCAGTAACAATAATGACCGGAAATGAAC
>DASRLM010000718.1:0-3019 GCA_035648455.1 Puia sp.
TACATCTTATTTATCCGGTATTTCATGACGCTTTCCATTGCGTGGCACCGAAGGCATCTGAAGTTAATTTGGGCCGGATTGTTCAATTTGTTTCCCCCAACTCATTATTAAAAACTTCTTTTTTTGTAGTTCAAAATGGCCCATCCATTGAATATCAATGCAAAGCCAAGCAATGCCAGAATTTGCGTTTTTATATCCGCCAGCCCGCTGCCTTTGAGCATAACCATTCTCATGACCTGAATAAAATACGATACGGGATTTAGCCTGGTAATAAACTGAGCCCATTCAGGCATGCTTTCAATGGGCGTATACAAGCCACTGAGCAAATTAAATATCATCGTTACAAAGAAGGAGACCAACATTGACTGCTGTTGAGTTTGTGCATAGGTGGATAACAACAATCCTAAACCCAGGATAGCGGTCAGGTAAATGGAAGCAAACGCATATATGGTAAAGTAACTGCCCAGTGGCACAATACCATATACAAACCTGGCTATCAGAAGGCCGACAGTCAACACCGTGATGGCCAGCATCCAGAATGGAATCAGTTTACCCAAAATAAACTGTGTTTTCTTGATGGGACTGACATTGATTTGTTCAATGGTGCCCATTTCCTTTTCCCGGACAATATTATTGGCAGCAAAGGATGAACCGATCATCGTGATGAGCATCACCAGAATGCCCGGCACCATAAAAACCCGGTAATTCATATTGGGATTGTACCAGTCTGAAAAAGTCACTTGAACAGTTGGTTGGGGATCGAACCGCGGATATTGTATCCATTGTAACCGAACGTCCTGATTGTATTCCGATATGATTCCCTGTATATAGGCCGATCCCAGGCCGGCTTTTACCCCGTTAATGGCGTCTACAGCAATCAAAAGGGTAGCTTTATCATCCTGGATCAGATTGCGTTCGAACTGGGAAGGAATCTCCAGGATGAGGTCTGTCTTATTCATCTCCATAGCGTGCAGACCCTGTTCGAACGTCGCACTGTAATTCCTGAGTCTGAAATATCCAGATGAAGTGATCTTGTTGATCATTTTACGCGAGTACTCCGAATGGTCGTGATCCACGACACCCAGATTGATATTCTTGATTTCATAATCTGCGGCCAGCGGAAGAATGAGGAGCTGTATCATGGGCATGATGAATAAAATCCTGAATACGGCGGGGTCCCGGGAAATCTGCCGCAGTTCCTTCTGCAATAAAAATTTCAATGTTCTCATGCCAGCCTGGTTTTAAAATTTTTAATGCTGACTCCCAGAAGTATTAAAGTCATGACAACCAAAATCAGGGTCTCTTTCCAGACTGCCATGAAACCAAGCCCTTTGATCATAACAGCCTTTACAATGATATAATACCATTTTGCGGGAACGACATTAGATATGATTTGCAAGGGTAAAGGCATGTTTTCTACCGGGAATAAAAACCCACTGAACAAAAGCGTGGGCAGAAATAAGCTCATCATGGACGTAAACTGGGCTGTTTGCTGGGTCTTAGCTGAATTAGAGATCAATATACCCAGTGAAAGAGAAGTGATAGTAAACAGAATGCTTTCTCCAACCAATAAAAATAAGTTGCCGAGAACAGGTACGTCAAGGACATATACACTCAGCAAAAGTATGGTGGCGATGTTCAGTATCGAGACAAGCAGATACGGAATGGTCTTGGCGATGATAATCCTGAAAGGTTTTAACGGGGAAACCAGGAGGACTTCCATGGTGCCCATTTCCTTCTCCCTGACAATGGAAATAGAAGTCATCATGGCGCAGACCAGCATCAACACCAGGGCCATAACCCCCGGAACAAAATTATAAGCCCCATTCAATTCAGGGTTATACAACATGCGGATCCGGGTATCAATGGTATAAGGCAATTCCTGATTTTGATTAATGGATTGCTGGTAATCACCAACGATGGCAGAGGCATAGTTCGTGAGCATATTAGCGGTATTGGGATCGGAGGCATCTGCGATCAGTTGAATCTGTGCATGATTGGTATGTAACAGATCATCCCGGAAGCCGCGGGGGAAAACTACCGCCATCCTAATTTTACCCTTTCGGAATGTGGCTTCAATTTCTTTATAGGAATGTACGTTTTGATATAAACTGAAATACCGGCTGGCGGCGATCTCATCAGCAAGGGTGGTGGACGCTTCATCCCGGGCCTGGTCGAATATGACTATCTTAGAATTCTTGACTTCGTTGGTCAATGCAAAACCATACAGTAAAATCTGAACAATCGGCATCCAGATCAGGATGAACAATGTGCGACGGTCTCTCCAGATATGGAGGCACTCCTTTTTTACAAAAATGTAAAATTGCTTCATCATTTACCTGTTTGCCCGCTGTCCGATAGCTACTCTGTTCTCACGGCCTTCCTGGCCAACTGTAAAAAAACGCCATCCATCGAATGGACTGAATATCTTTTCATCAGATTCGACGGCGAGTCGAGCGCGTCAATCCTGCCATCCACCATGATGGAGACCCGGCTGCAGTACTCGGCTTCATCCATATAATGCGTGGTAACAAATATGGTAATTTCCCTGTCTGATGCTTCATAGATAAGACTCCAGAATTCCCTCCTTGCGATGGGATCCACCCCACCTGTAGGTTCATCTAAAAATACAATCGCAGGATCATGCACAATGGAAATGGAAAAAGCAAGTTTTTGCTTCCATCCAAGAGGCAGGGAGCGGACCAATTTATTTCCGGCCTCTTCCAGTTTCAGCTGCCGTAATAGCAAACCGGTTTTTTCCCTGATCCGTTCGTCTGTTAGCCCGTATATACCTGCATAAAAACGTATGTTTTCTCTCACCGTAAGGTCATCATACAAGGAAAACTTCTGGCTCATGTACCCGATATTCCTTTTAATCAGTTCATTCTGCTTGTAGACATCAAAGCCCGCCACCCAGGCTGAACCCGAAGTGGGAAGCGACAATCCACACAACATGCGCATGGCCGTCGTTTTTCCGGCTCCATTGGCGCCCAGAAAACCGAAAATTTCTCCTTTTTCC
>DASRLM010000719.1:0-6220 GCA_035648455.1 Puia sp.
CTCATGGGTCATTACACTTAATAATTTCTGCCAGGCTTTGGCTTCCGTTTCATCCAGCGCCTCATTTACATTCTGGAATGCGGCCAGTTTGAACATTTTATTATCCGTTTGAAAGGCCGTTGCCGAAGCCAGCACCTTCACGATTCCGTTATCCCTCGATATGGACACAATCTTACCTATTCCAGGCTGTAACAGATTGATCTCCCGGAAAAGATGTTCGTCTCTTTTTTCCAGGGAATGCATGGTTTTCAAATACGGAATGCCCAGGATCTTTTTCAGGGAATCATTCATCCAGATCACCTCCCCGCTTTCCAGTTCGTAAGAAAGGATGCCTGTTTCCACCAGTTCCAGGATCTTTTGCAGATAGAGGAACTGCGTTTCTTTTTCCCGGCTGATTACTTTAAACGTGCTGTTGATGTCGTTAAACCCTTTCCGCATGGTTTTGAGCTCATCGGGAGCGCGGTTCACATCAAAGTGGCGTGAGAAGTCCCGGTAATGCACCGACTCCACAAATTGATCCAGTTCATCCTGGGTTTTACGGAAGAACCGGTAAAAATCACTGAATTGATATCCGAGTACCGGCAGCAGGATGATCAGGTAAATATATTGTCCCTGGATCATCACCACCGAAGTGATGCTGACCACGGCAAACAGGATGATGACGCGGACAAGTATGCGAAGCTCAAATTTTTTGAACATGGATTTTAAATATCGTATTTACTCAACCGGCGGTAAAGCGCCGTGCGGGTCAGGCCCAGTTCCCTCGCCGCCCTCGAAATATTGCCCTGATGTTTTTCAATCACTTTTAAAATGGTGTTTTTCTCGATGGTGCTGAGGGTGAGTTCCCGGTCATCCGCATCGTCCAGATCCCTGACGGTTTCCAGGGGGGAGAAAATAATATCCTCGGCATGGATCTCGTCGCCTTCGCACATGATCACCGCTCTTTCGATGCTGTATTGCAATTCCCTGACGTTTCCGGGAAAATGATATCCCTTTAGTTTTTCGATGGCCTTATTATCCAGGTCCAGCATACGTTTCAGGTATTTCCCGGCATACAGCTGGGCAAACTCATGGGCCAGCGGCGCAATGTCTTCAGGCCTTTTCCGCAAGGGCGGCATCATGATTTCAACGGTATTGATCCGGTACACCAGGTCCTTGCGGAACCGGGTTTCATTCGCCAGCTCAAACAAAGGCAGGTTGGTGGCGCAGATCAGCCGGATGTCCACCGGAATCAACAGGTTTGATCCCAGACGGGACACCTGCCGGCTTTGAAGTACCGACAACAGTTTCGCCTGTTGCTGCAGGCTGATGTTCCCGATCTCATCCAGGAATAAAGTGCCCCCGGAGGCCATCTCGAACCGCCCGGTGCGATCGTCACGGGCATCGGTAAACGCTCCTTTCTTATGTCCGAACAGTTCACTTTCGAATAAGGTTTCGGTGAGCGCACCCACATCCACTTTCACGAATTGTTTCGAAGACCGGAGCGATTTGTCGTGGATCATCCTGGCCATCAGATCCTTTCCTGTCCCGTTTTCACCGAGGATGAGAATATTGGCATCCGTGGGTGCTATTTTCTCCACTTTGGCCAGAATTTCCCGGATGGCCGGTGACTGTCCGATCACTGGTGCTTTTTCACCGCCTGCCGCAGATTCGGCTAGTTTTACGAATGCAGCACCATCCTTCCTTTGCAGGGTTTCGCGGATGGTGGTTATCAGTTTTTCATTGTGCCAGGGCTTCACCACAAAATCCACGGCCCCGTCTTTCAGAGAACGAACCGCCAGGTCTATGTCCCCGTAAGCCGTGATCATAATCACCGAGGCAGTCGCGTCCCATTCCTTTATCTTGCGCAGCCAGTACAAACCTTCGTTGCCGGTATTGATGGCGCTGTTGAAATTCATATCCAGTAAAATGACATCATAATGCTTTTTATAGAGCTGCGACCGGATGTTTTCGGGATTTTTTTCCGTGATCACTTCCGCTGCTTCGGTTTTCAGGAGCAGGCGGACAGCCGTGAGTATGTCCACATCATCATCAATGACCAGGATCGAGGCGTTTTTTAATACCATGCTGATGTATAAATAATTTGTACTCTATGCAACAAAACAATGCCACAAGTTTACTCTAATATAATATGGTGACAATTAATTTTTTAAAGGAATCGGGCCTTTGGGCACCTGTATCAAAAGCGTACAGTTCCTGTATCGTAAACGACCGGGGAAGCCGGCACGGGATTCCTAAATGATTGTAAATCATTTGGGTTGAGATCTGGCACGTGGTTGCATTTACTAGTCCGGAATTTTGTTAGTTTCAGCTTTAAACAGCACACACCGGGTATCTTTATTCCTGGTGATTTAAAAATAATTCAACAATGGTAGATCGGGTTATCAAGAAGAAAAAGTGGCCTGCCAGAAGAATCCTCACCGTCGCGGGCATTGCCGCACTGGTGCTTCTGGCTTTCGGAAGCTATTATTTCACTTCCGGCAAATCACGTCTTAACCAGGACCTCGACCGCCTGACGATTTCAACCGTCACCAAAGGTCCCTTTCAGGAAACCGTTCCGGTGAATGGCGTGGTTATGCCCCTCACCAGCATTTACCTGGATGCCACCGAAGGCGGCCGGGTAGAGGAGAAATATGTGGAGGATGGTACGATGATGAAAAAAGGCCAACCCATCCTGAAGCTGTCCAATACCAATCTTGAACTCAGCCTGGCGGGCCAGGAGACCAATGTATTTACCCAGCTCTCCCAGATGCAGCTTGCCCGCATCAATGCCCAGCAAAATACGGTTGGAAAGCTGACCCAGATGGCCGATGTGGAAAGCAGCTTTAAAGAAGCAGAACGGATCTACAACCTGGACAAACAGCTGTATGCTCAAAAAGCCATCGGATCCCAGGAGTTCCAACAGGCCGAGAATAACTATAATTATTACCTGGAAAAGGAAAAACTGGCACGTGAGATCCTGAAACAGGATACGGTTTCCACCAAACAACAGACGGAACAGGATAAGCAGTCCTACGAACATGCCCAGAGCGGGCTGGCCATCATGCGTCAGAAAGTGGGCGACCTGGTACTCCGCTCCCCCATCGACGGGCAGCTGACTTCCCTGGATGCCGAGGTTGGCCAGTCAAAAAAAGAAGGCGACCGCCTCGGCCAGATCGACGTACTCAGCGGATTTAAGGTGCGGGTGGATGTGGATGAGCACTATATTTCCCGGATCTATTCCGGTTTAAAGGGCCATTTTACTTTTGCCGACAGCGATTATGAACTGAAGATATTCAAAGTATTTACGCAGGTCACTTCGGGTCACTTCCAGGTGGACATGCAATTTGTGGGTGCCGTGCCAAAAGGTATCCGCAGGGGCCAGACGTTGCAGATCCTGGTGGCACTGAGTGAAGAAAGGCAGTCGGTGCTCGTTCCCCGCGGTGGATTTTACAACCAGACCGGGGGCAACTGGATATTCAAGGTGAGCGACGACGGGAAAACCGCCTTCCGCACGGATATTTCGCTGGGCAATCAGAACCAGGAATATTACGAAGTGCTGCAGGGTCTTAAACCAGGCGACAAAGTGGTTACCAGCAGTTATGAGAATTATGGAAACATTCAGGAACTTATCCTTAAAAAATAGCATTCCCATTCACCGTTTAAAATATAAAAAATGATACGGATTCACGATCTGGAAAAAATTTACAAAACAGAAGAAGTGGAAACCATCGCACTGAATAAACTCTCGTTCCAGGTAAACGATGGTGAATTCGTAGCCGTCATGGGGCCTTCCGGTTGTGGCAAGTCAACCTTACTGAACATCCTGGGCCTGCTGGACGATCCGGACAGCGGCAGTTTTCTTTTCAACGGCATTGAAGTGGCTCATTTCAATGAAAGGAAAAGAGCGGACCTGCGGAAAAAGAATATCGGATTCGTATTTCAGAGTTTCAACCTGATCGATGAACTTACTGTTTTTGAAAACGTGGAGCTTCCCCTCATCTACCTGGGCGTAAAGAGTGATGAAAGAAAAAAAAGGGTGGAGGAAATGCTTGATAAAATGCAGATCATGCACCGGAGAAACCATTATCCCCAGCAGCTCTCCGGCGGTCAGCAGCAAAGGGTGGCCGTAGCCAGGGCCGTGGTGAACAAACCCAAGCTAATCCTCGCGGATGAGCCCACCGGAAACCTGGATTCATCGAACGGGAATGAAGTGATGGAACTGCTGACGGACCTGAATGAACAGGGAACAACCATCATCATGGTTACCCACTCCGAACATGACGCCCGTTACAGCCACCGCATCATCCGCATGCTGGATGGTCAGACGGTGACGGAGAATATACTTGCTTAAAGGGATGACGGATGACGGTTGACGGTTGACCGGTATCAGGTGCGAATTCAAACCTAAAGGCCGTCATCTGTCATCCGTCAACCGTCATCCAACTAATGAAACCTGACAAAAATATCAAGCATGATCAAAATAGCGCATCTTTCAAAATGGGTTAACATCGGAAATATCCGGAATTTCATTCTGAAAGATATCAACCTCAATATAGCGGAAGGAGAATTTATTTCCATTATGGGACCTTCCGGTTCCGGCAAATCCACCCTGCTGAACATCATCGGTATGCTGGATTCGCCATCAGAAGGCGACTACCAGTTCTTTGATGCGGATGTATATAAACTGAAAGAAAAACAAAGATCCATTCTGTATAAAACACATATCGGATTCGTTTTCCAGGCCTATCATCTGATAGATGAGCTTACGGTGTATGAAAATATTGAGACTCCGCTGATTTACCAGGATATCAAATCATCCGAACGCAAGGCCATCGTGGCCGATATACTGGATCGCTTTCAGATGGTGGGTAAAAAAGATTTATTTCCCACCCATTTATCCGGTGGCCAGCAGCAACTGGTGGGCATTGCGCGCGCCCTGGTGGCCAAACCCAAACTGATCCTGGCCGATGAACCCACAGGAAACCTGAACTCCAAACAGGGTGAGGAGATCATGGAATTATTCACCAAACTCAATCAGCAGGACGGGGTAACGATCATTCAGGTTACCCATTCAGAAAAAAATGCCGCTTACGGAAAGCGGATCATCCACCTGCTGGACGGGCGGATTGAAAAAACAGAGTCAAAATAAATGACCATCACCATGAAGCGGATTCGTATCTGGATATTTTTTGCCGGCCTGACGGGTTATTTCAATGGCTTTGGCCAGGACAGCATCGCACACAGCCTTAACCTGAAACAGTGTGTTGATCTGGCTGTAAAGAACAATTTGCAGGTAAAGCAAAGCGAGATCCAAATGGAGAACTATGGCCTTCAGTACAAACAGGCCAAGGATAATATTCTGCCCAGCATCAATGCAAACGGTTCCCAGAGCATCAACTACGGAAGAAGCATTAATAATTTCAACAACACCTATGTTGACCAGAAAAACAATTCCGGAAATTACGGTTTGAATGCCTCGTTTAATTTATTCAGCGGGTTAAGCGTGCAGAACAGCATTCGACAGACTTCATTATATTATGACGCCAGTAAAATGGACCTGCAACAGCAGAAAGACAACATTACCCTTGATGTAATCCTGGACTATCTGATGGTGCTGAACAATCAGGACCAGCTGGATATTGCGCGCAAACAGGCGGATGTGGATGCCAAACAGGTGGAACGCCTGGAAATTCTAAATCAGGCTGGCGCTATAGCACCAGCCACGCTGTACGACCTGAAGGGCCAATATGCCAGCGATCAGGTGAATGTGGTGAATGTGGTGAATAACCTGGAAAACGCCAAGGTCACCCTTTTTGGGCTGCTCAATGTTCCCTATCAGAGAGACGTTTCTTTCGAAGCCGTTTCCCTGGACGCCAATACCCTGGAATACGGAGGCAGTTCAGACAGTATTTATCAGTCGGCGCTGCAGGTCATTCCCAACATCCGGGCCAACGATTTGCGCTTGCGGTCATACGAAAAAGGCATTGCCGCCGCCAGGGGGAAATTATATCCGTCGCTTTCCTTTTTTGGCAGTATCAATTCCAATTACAACAGCATCGCCACTGCCGGGATTATCGGAACTGATTTTACAACGCCTACCGGGGAATTCGTGAACATCGGGGCAACGCAGTATGATGTCAATACCATTTCAAAACAGCAACAGAAGATCAGCTTCGGGAACCAGTTCAAAAACAACCGTTATGAAGCCATCGGCCTCTCGCTGAATATCCCGATATTA
>DASRLM010000720.1:0-2048 GCA_035648455.1 Puia sp.
GATATTACACGCATGGCTCAAACCCCGGGGGTATCTGCCCGGCAGTTAAACGTAATAAATGTTGTATCAGAAGCACAAGCGCTGGCTATTTCAATGATGAAGCCAGGTATTAATATGGGTGATCTGGATGCTGTGGCCAGAAACCACATCGGCAGATCGGGATTCGGCCACTTATTTAATCATGCATTGGGACATCAGGTCGGATTCCGGTATCATGATCCCGGAGCAGGCTTGTCACCCGGATCCGATGCGGTTCTGAGAGAAGGAATGGTGTTAACTGTAGAGCCAGGGATTTATGGGATTGAAATTGAATGTGGTGCACGGGTTGAAGATAATATTTTGATCACTGCTGATGGGTACCGCGTTTTGTCATAAAACGGAAACAATGGATAATGCGATCAATTTAAAAGGGAAAAATATATTGGTGACAGGTGCAAGTCAGGGGATTGGTGCCGGTATCTGCCGCGCTGTGGCGGCGTGTGGAGCCAATGTCCTGGTAAATTATCATTTGCACCCGGAGAAAGCCAGCGCATTGGTGACGGAAATAAAGCAGGAACACGGTATAAAGGCCTTCTCTTATGGTGCAGATATCACCAGGCCAGATGAAGTGACCGGTATGTTTAATTTTTTTGATCAGTCATTGGGGTCCATGGATATCCTGGTAAATAACGCTGGCTGCGAGACCATCGGAGAGGCCATTTACCTGGATCTGGATGATTGGGATAAGGTATTCAATGTCAACCTGAGGGGAGCCTTCTTCTGTGCGCAGGAGGCCGGCAGGCGGATGATACGGCAACGCCGGGGTGTCATTATCAATATTTCATCCATTCATGATAAAGTTCCCCGGAAAGGTCTGATTCATTACTGTTCTGCAAAGGCAGCACTTAACATGATGACGAAATGCCTGGCATTAGAATTGGCGGAGTATAATATTCGTGTTTTGGCGGTGTGCCCGGGCGCGATTGAAACGGAAATGAACATGGAAGAAATCGAAAAATTCGGGAAAGAGAAATTTAATGAATGGATACCCCTGGGCAGATTGGGAAATACAGAGGACATTGCATGGACCTGTGCTTTTATGGCCTCCGACAAGGCGGCTTATCTTACCGCTTCTGAAATATATATTGATGGAGGGTATAAGGAAAATACCATTCCGTATGATCCGCGATCAAAATAAACTAATTCCATGAGCCCGGAGATAATCGAAATCTTTGTTCATAAAGGGGAAGGGTATAATCCTTTCTTCATCAGGGATCACTGGCAGGTGGCACAATTAAACCATATCGTTGCCCAGGATCTGTGGCAAATAGAAAAAATGGATATGCACCGGGAGACCGACGAAATATTCATTCTGACAAAAGGTACCGCCGTATTGATCGCCGGTGAGGCAGAAAAAGAAGGGTTTCTGTTTCAGTGCATTGGTATGCAGGTAGGGATCACCTATAATATTCCGGCGAATGCATGGCATAATATAGCCATGGATAAGGAGGCTGAAATAATCATTGTGGAAAAGAGCAATACGCACCTGGACGATTTTGTATATCAGCTTCTGACGGATAAAGAAAAGCAGGAATTAAATGTCAGGATCCTGGCAGCCATAAAAGGAATTTAAAATAATTATTAAAGAAACCAGATGAACAACTCGGAAGAAAAAGAAATAGACGATCATCAATTCAGGGAGTATGAAAATGACGAGGAACTGTTTGAACTCCTGCGAAAGGAATTGTACACACCAGTGGTTGGTGATGTGCTGGATGAAATCGGCTGTTACCACCAGTTCCTGCCCCAGCCCATCCGGGGAGATGGAATGAACGACAAAATCATCGGAAGAGCAATGCCCGCCCTGATGATTGACGTATATGGCCCCCAGAAGAAACCATTCGGCCTGCTGACAGAAGCACTGGATCAACTGCAGAAAAGAGAGGTTTATGTGGGCAGTGGGGGCGCTATGCGATGCGCTTATTGGGGCGAAATACTTACCGCAACGGCTAAAAAGCGGGGAGCTGCCGGCGCGGTCATCAATGGTTTTTACCGGGATACTGTAAAAG
>DASRLM010000721.1:0-2969 GCA_035648455.1 Puia sp.
ATCACTTCCCTGTTTCTTTTCGGTAACCGTATTTTTATTTTAATGCATAACTGTAATTTTATTTCCATTAATGGTGAAATGAACCGCTTCTGTGGCAGTCAGCCTTTTGAGCAATTCCGATATATGGGATTGCCTGGAAACGGAACCGCCGAAGTTGAGGTCTGAAAAATTTCCCTGGTATTGAATGTCTACATTATACCACCGGGAGGCCTGACGCATGATCTCTTTGATATTGGTATCCTTGAATTTGAAATTGCCATTCTTCCACGCCATCACCTGCTCCAGATCGGCAGAATGGTTAATCGTCAAGGGTCCTTTGTTCATTGACACAACCTGCTGGCCCGGTTGGATCGTTACGCTCCCGCCACCCCGGGCTTGCCGAAGGGACACTTTCACCCTTCCTTCCAGCAGGGTCACTTTAAGTTCCGGCTCGTCATCATAGGCATTCACATTGAAATGCGTGCCCAATACCTTTACTTCCATATCATTTTTGCTCACTATAAAGGGTTGAGCAGGATTGTGGGTTACTTCAAAATAAGCTTCCCCCGTGATGATCACCTTCCGCTCATTCCCGGCAAAGGCCGTGGGATAGGTCAGGGAGGATGCCGCGTTTAACCATACCCGTGTACCATCCGCAAGAGTAAGACTCACCACTCTGCTGCCACGCGGATTGACCAGGGTATTATAAGCAACCTCGTCAGTTTTCCCCTTATATTCGATCTGCCCGGAAGCCTTTTTTATTATGGTCACATGGCCCTGGGTAGCCACGGTTCCGTTACCGGCGCTATCCAAAATAATTTGTTGTCCGTTGGCCAGCCTGATAACGGCATGAACAGACGAAGGGGCCGCAACATCCTGCGGTACCGGTGTTTCAACCTGGGCCACTTCCTGGTGCTGTCTGTGCTGAAACAGGTAATAAGCGCCCGTTCCCAAAATCAAAAGGATAACGGCAGCAGCTATCCGTGTAGAATAGTTTTTGCGCCGGATCGGAATTACCGGTGCCCGTCCCGTATGGAGTATTTTCTGAATGACCGCTTCCAATTGATCGTCACTATACGTACGATCGGTTGCTGTATTTTCCGCCATCCGTTCCAGCATTACCTTTATGGCTTCATCATGAGCGCCTGCCTTCAGAAAGGCAGCAAGCTGCTCCACTTCCGCAGGAGTAGCCGCGCGGTGGGCATATTTTTCTAAAAGTTCCTGTAACGATTCCTGCATAATTTAAATTTTGCTACCCTTCAGACTATTATAACGACTGAAGAAGAGAATACGACTAGTGGTTATGGAAAAAAATTAAAATAAGGTAAAAAAGAAATTCACTCCTTTGTGTAACACGTTGCGGATAGCCTGCAGGGCCTTCGACAAATGATTCTTAACGGTATTGGGTGAAATCTGAAGCCGGTCGGCAATTTCCTGGTGGCTGAGTCCCTCCTCACGGCTGAGCCGGTACACCCGTTTTTGCTGCGGCGGCAGGTCTTCCACGGTATCATGCACCAGGGCATTGGTTTCCTTCGCCTCGAAGTCCGCGATAGGGTCCCCGAATTCGTCCGGTCGGTGGCGGTAATAGTCCAGCAGCTTATTTTCACTGGCAGCCTTTTTCAGAAAATCAAAGGCGAGATTGGAAGCAACCCGGTACAGCCAGGACCCTATATAATTGCTTTGCCTGAATTCCTCCCGGCGCTTCCAGAGCCGGAGGAATACCTCCTGCACGATCTCCTCGGCTAGTTGCTCCGTTTTGGTGATCTTTACTGTAAAACTCACCAGCCTGGGGTAATACTGCCTGAAGATGGCCGTGAAAGCCCCTTCATCCCCGGTGGCCAGGCGTTGCATGGCATCCGTTTCATCATATGGTGGCAGTTGCGGCAATGGGAATGGTTTGGCGGTAAAGTTAGGAAAAAGAAAGACATTTCTACGGGGAGGTGGTGCGGACTATCTCATGAGCCAATCCTGATATGTACCTTATAAAAGAAGGGAAGGCTGCTTGTATATGACTGCTTTTACACGGGCAGTAGTAATTGACCATGCATTCCGTTGAAGCTGACTCCCGGTCGATGTTGGTCAGTTAAGTAGCCTCGTTCCGGAGTATGTTGACCACCCACGGCTCCGTAAGCATAGGTGAAGAGAATTAAGGTTTGGGTATTTTTGGGTAATTATTTGGGTAAATGAATACTTCTACCATACATATCACTCCTGAAATACTTTCCTTAATAGGAGAAATCGATGAGTTTGAGGGGGCGTGGAGAGCGCTGGGACAATTAGCCCCCGAGCAATTAACCTCACTGAAACGTGTCGCCACTATTGAAAGCATTGGTTCCTCTACAAGAATCGAAGGAAGTAAACTGAGGGATAAGGACGTTGAAATCCTCTTAAGTCATCTTCAAATAAAAAAATTCACATCCAGGGATGAACAGGAAGTGGCGGGACATGCTGAAGTCATGAATACTATTTTTCAGCATCACGATACGATTTCTCTTACAGAAAATTATATCAAACAATTCCACAGGGACCTGTTAAAATATAGTGACAAAGATACAAGGCATCGCGGTGAATATAAAAAGCATTCCAATCATGTCGAAGCTTTCGACAGTGATGGTAAAAGCCTCGGTATTGTTTTTGAAACAGCAAGCCCCTTCGATACTCCTTTCCGGATGCAGCATCTCGTGGAATGGGCCAATGAATCGATGCGAAATAAATCATTACACCCATTGCTGGTCACGGCTGTTTTCATTGTTGAATTCCTGGCGATTCATCCCTTCCAGGATGGGAACCGCCTGATTGAAAAAGTTACCTTGTCAAAACTGGATGGCTCTTATATTAAATTATTGAATCATCTTGAAAGACAAACCCTCATTATCCTGGATGACTTTGGACTGCAGAATCTTGGCCAGGATGTACGTCTTACTCTTTTACAACTACTTGAAGATCGTTATGGAAGAAAAAGTATCATTATAACATCACAGTTGCCAGTC
>DASRLM010000722.1:0-4873 GCA_035648455.1 Puia sp.
ATTTTCATACTCTGTCTATTGCTTTTTAATACGTTTACATTTTGTGCTGTTTTGGCTTAAATTTTTTTATAGGTCGGAAAGACCGGTTGATAACCTGGGTCTTAATTTCATCAGATGTATGATTACCAGGCAAATACAAATCCTTCTGATAACGGTTTCGTTTTTTTCCGCTGTTTCGTTTATGCTGGGGGCGGAAGGTATTCCGGTGCCGGTCTCAGATCCCCATATACAGTATGAGGGCCGGATGGGTGAATCCCCCGATGGCGCAAAAGAAATCTACTGGCCTGGTTCATCCGTAAGGATAAAATTCAAGGGCGCCGGCATCAGCGCTGTTTTATCGGATCAGCACGGACTGAATTCTTACAACATCCTGCTGGATGAGGACAGCATCCGTTGCATACGACTAGACTCCAGCCGCAAAAATTATGTGCTGGCTACTCATCTCCCACCGGGAGAGCATACGGTGGAACTGTTCCGCAGGAATGGCTGGCCGAGCGGAATAACCCGGTTTTATGGTTTTGAAATCAACGGTGGGGGCTGGGTGTGCGATCTTCCGGAGAAAAAGAAGCACATCGAATTTTACGGCAACTCGATTACCGTGGGTTCGGGCATGTATCCGGAAAAGTCGGCCTATGGCCATGAGGATAACTATGAATCCTATGCCGCGGTTACGGCCCGCCACTTTCAGGCAGACTACCGCTGTATTGCCCGCAGCGGCATCGGACTGATGGTGAGCTGGTTTCCGATGATTATGACGGATATGTATAACCGAAAAAATCCGTATGATTCAACCACCCGGTGGAATTTTTCCGCCTGGAAACCGGGCATTGTGGTGATTAACCTGCTGCAGAATGATTGTGCGCTTTTTAACGAACCCCGGCATCCTGAATTCATTCACCGGTTTGGGAGAAAAAGACCTTCCGCGGATTTTGTCATCAGGTCCTATGCCGGCTTCATTCAAGAGATACGCGTGGAATATCCGGATGCGCACATCATTTGCGTTTTGGGCAATATGGATGCCAGCAGACAGGGTTCGCCCTGGCCACTATATATAGCGGCAGCAGCAGCTTCTCTGAAGGATTCAAAAGTGTACACGCATATTTTCCCATACAAAAATACCCCGGATCATCCGAATGCCGCAGAGCATCTGGAAATGGCCCGGAGCCTTATCTATTTCATTGAGGAGCATATTGAGTGGTGAAATTCTCCGGCGCTCATCTGTTGCCCATACGGGAGATGGCGATAAAGGCCATGAGTCCCGTACTGATGGAAAGTGCATTTTCGTCGATGTCAAAATGGGGGCTGTGCAGGGAGGCCCCGATGTTTTTTTTGTTGTTCCCCACGCCGAGTAAATAAAAACAGGCATCGCGCTCCTGGGAATAATAAGAGAAGTCTTCTGCGGCCATCCACAGGTCAGCCGGAACTACATTTTCTTTCCCCAGGTAATCCATGGCCAGATTCGTCACCTGTTCCGTAAGTTTTTCTTCATTGGTCAGGAACGGATATCCTTTTACGATTTTAAATTCACAGGATCCGCCCATGCCGCTTGCCACCGACTCCGCGATTTTTTTCATCCGGAAGTGCGCCTCATTGCGCCAGCTCTCAGAAAAAGTGCGGAAAGTTCCTTCCAGATACACTTCATCCGGAATGATGTTGATGGCTCCGTTGGCAATCATTTTACCGAAAGACAACACGGTAGGCATGGTCGGATCTGCCATGCGGCTGACGACCTGCTGGAGGGCTACGATAATCTGCGCCGTAATGGATACCGGGTCAATATTCAGGTGTGGCTGGGCCCCGTGGCCGCCCTTTCCTTTTACCCGCACAATAATCTCATCCATGGAGGCCATGTGTTTCCCTTTACGGATGGCGATCTTTCCTGATTCGAGGGAGGGCATAACATGCTGACCAAATACCGCCGAGGGATGCGGATCTTCGAGTACCCCTTCCCGGATCATCAGGGAAGCTCCTCCCGGAAGCATTTCTTCTCCCGGCTGAAAAATAAGTTTAACCGTACCTCCGAAATGCGGGGTGAGTTTTTTTAGGATGAAGGCGGCGCCCAATAAAGAAGCCGTATGGGCATCATGTCCGCATGCATGCATGACCCCCGGATTTTCCGACACATAAGTGCAGCTGTTCATCTCCGTTATGGGCAGCGCGTCCATATCTGCACGGAGTGCTACAACTTCGCCGGAGGGCAGATCTCCGGTTATCAGGGCTGCGATTCCGGTTTCCGTTACAACTTTCCAGGGAATTTCCATTTCATCGAGCCGGCTTTTGACATAGGCTGCGGTTTTGAATTCACGGAACGAAAGTTCAGGGTTTTGATGAAGGTGCCTTCTGTCCCCGATCACCCAGGGCAGTATGTCCGCTGCCAGTTGTCTGATCCTTTCCTTTAATTCCATGATTTCAGTTTTTACCTGCCGATGTCCCGGTATTTATTTGGCCGCCTTGCGGTACAAAGAATTTATAAAATCCGCTGCTGGCTGTATCCGCTATGCGGCCGTTTTTATCACGGTAAATAAAATAAGCCTGCATTTGGGGCCGGGACATTAAGAAATGTAATGCTTTTTTCAATCCCAGGCCCATCAGTACATTATCATAACCGTCAGCGTTCACGGCTTTCGCTGCCCATACCGTTACACTGATCAGTTCGTTTTGAAAGGGATATCCGGTTTTGGGATCCATCAGATGGGAAAATGTTTTTCCGTTTTGTTTATGGAAGTTCCGGTAATTTCCGGAGGTGGTCAGGGCTCCCTCTTTTATGCTGATCACCTGCTGAATGGATTCGGGCGACAAAACATTGGTCGCCGGTGATTCAATGCCCACTGTCATCGTTTCATCACCGGGTTGTTTTCTTCCGTGAATGCGTAATTCGCCGCCAATTTCCACCAGATAATTTTTTATTCCCCGCTTCCCGAAAAAGTCGGCAATCACATCCACACTGTAACCCTGGGCAATTCCGTTTACATCGATTTTAACACAGGGGAGATCCTTGATCAGCCGGTTTCCGCGAAGCCGTATTTTGTCGGAACCCACACATCGCCTGGCGGATCGAATGGTTTGTGCGTCAGGGTTGCCGGGACCGGGATCGGGACCAAATCCCCAGATCTTCATCAACGGATAGATGCTGATATCGGATACGCCTTTGCTGTCCTTATATATCTCCAGCGACCTGCGGACCACCGTTAGTAAATGGTTGTCCAGCCTAACAGAAAACAGCGCCCGGTTGAACCGGCTGATCAGCGAATTGGGGTTATATATGGATAAGGAATTGTCCAAAATATCCAGCATGCTGTCGATCTGTTTTTGCGAAACCAACGTATCTGCGTCATAATAGGTGATGTGATACGTGGTGCCCTGTGCCCTTCCTGAAAAATATATTTTTTTTACTTCCCTGCCCGGCAGTTTATCCCCTGCCAGCGGTGTTAATCCGTATATCAGGAGAAGCAATGTGAATGGGATCCGCATGGTTTGTGCCCCACAAAATTAAGTATAATGAGATGGATCAGGTGGCCAGCAGATAAAGCGCTGCGATGGCCAGCAGCATGCCCGTAAGGATTATGGATTGTGGAAATACACTATAAAGGGCCAGCGACAGGATGATGGTAATGACGGGCGCACCGGCATTCACCAGCGGACTCACAATAATGGCCCTTCCATACCGGAATGCATAAACGATGAACAGGGCGCCAATGGCATTAAGTACCTGAATGGCGGCGGCTGCAGCGGGACCTTTCATGCCCCAGTTGATGGGTTTGGAAAAATCAGTCATCCAGATGGCCACCGGAATCAGGGCGATGGCAGCCACCATCATGTAAAAAAAAATGCTTTCCGCCTTCATGTCGTCATTCGCAATTTTCATCAGATAGGCCTGGATTCCCCAAAGCAAAAAAACAAGCAGGGAATACAGAATCCATAGATAATTTCCGGTATGAATGCCCGATGGCGGCTGATAGGATAGCAAAGGTATGGCAACGAGTGCCAGGATGATCCCGGCCCAGGCCTTGCGTGAAGCCCTTTCTTTCAGCAGCCAGATGGATAACAGGATGGTGATCAGCGGTGATAAGGAGACAAACGGAAAAACCAGATAAGCGGGCCCGGATTTCAATGCCTGAAAAAGAATCAGCTGTCCCGCAGCTCCCAGTAATCCGATGGCCAGTCCGTACCTGATCGCCTTCGCATGCACTTCCAGTTTCCATTGAATGATTTTCAGACTGATCACGCAGGGTATAATCATGGTCAGTGCCCATACCACATATCCCAGGGAGGCCGGAAATCCGGCTTTCTCCGGTATTTCAATCAAGGCGCCCCATACACCGCAAAATGCCGTGGCCAGCAGGGCAAACAGTAACCAGGTTTTTTGTTTCATTTAAATTTTTTGAGGCCAGCGCTAATTTGAAAAAACCAACCGATAGGGAATACCCGTCACGGCGGCCTCGTTTATGACGCGGAATTCGATTTCGGTCCGGTTCTTTTTCAGCGCAATACTTATGGAATCCGGTATATTCTCCCACGCGGAATCTGCTGTCTGTTTCATCTGATAAGATTGCAGATTCGGCGTTTGGGAACGCAGGTGTACTTTTGCCTTATCTCCCTCCATGCTGACTTCAGCCGTGATTGTATTAGGTGTCCATTCAATGGCCCGGCGGTCCCTGATTAGGCGCATATGGGATGTATGATAGGCCCAATGCGGCTTTCCATCCCATATCCATTGGTGGGTTCTGAAAAAATCATCTTCAAACATAATCATGACGGAACTGTCTTTCGGCCAGTCCGTATACAGACTTCCGCTTTCGTTCCATTCAATCCAGGTATACGTGTGTGCGAGCAGTTCCACGGATTTTTTTACAATCGTATCATAGGGCACCGC
>DASRLM010000723.1:0-2343 GCA_035648455.1 Puia sp.
TAATTATACCACTCATCCGTTCTTTCCCAAAGATGCGGCAGGCCCTGAGTGGCGGGATGGGTTGAATCGGTAACGATTATGGTAGCCTTGCGCACATTGGGATTGCCGGGATGGCTTAAAAAATAAGCGCCCACCAGCTGGTTATACCAGGGCCAGCTGTATTCTGCATCCGCGGCAGCATGTATGCCCACAAAACCGCCGCCCGCTTCCATATACCGCTGCAGTTCTACCTTTTGATCGGCATTCATCGTATTGCCGGTGGTGCTGATAAAGACCAGGGCAGCATATTTTTTCAGGTTGTCCTCCGTGAATTGCGATGCATCGGAAGTGGTATCCACATTAAAATGATGCTGCTCCCCCAGTTTAATAATGGCGGCCACGCCAACCGGGATGGATTCATGCACATACCCTTTGGCTTTTGTAAAAACCAGGATTTTCGGCATCTCTGAACGATTGTTGCAACTGTAAAAAGCAAAGCTCAGCAGGTAAGCACAAAATAACAGTTTGGCCAGTTTCATCTTGGAAGTTTTAGGAAGTAGTTAATCGTTTGTGTATTATAGGAATCCAGGAAAGGTTGTTTTTAAGTGTATTTGGAACACTTATGCCCGAAAGTAAACGAAAAATCGTATTCCCCTTTGTTCTTTCCGGTAAATAGATCATTTTTTGAGGTTTAAAAAGACGGACTCATTTCCGGCGCCGATTCATTGGGTCCATTACGATCAGCCTGGAACAGGATCAGCAAAAGCGGTGATCCCGGACGGAATGATGGACATTACGATTTCCCGGGTTTTATTTTTTGCGTTGTCTTATCTTTAGAAAGCTTTAAAGTTATTGCAGGTGATAAGGAAAGAATCAAAGCAATGGATCAGCTAAAAGATAAAGTTATATTTCTTACCGGCGGCTCAGAGGGTATCGGGTATGAATGCGCCAAAGCCTATGCGGCCGAAGGAGCCAAAGTAATTATCGCGTCATTAAAGCAGGAGCAGATTGAAAGCGTGGTTTCCGAACTGGGTCCGGGACACCTTGGAATGGTTTGCGATGTTTCAAAAGAATCTGAAGTAAAAGCGGCCATTGAAAAAAGTATAAAAGAATATGGCCGTATTGATGCCATGCACAACAATGCCGGCATAGCTAAACCAGCCAAAGCATTACATGAAACCACAGCAGAAGAATGGGATAACCTGATGAATGTGAACCTGAAGGGGATATACCATACCATTAAATACGGATTTGAGGCCCTGAAAAAATCTCAGGGTTCTATTCTGAATACCAGCAGCCTGGTGGGTGAGATCGGCCAGGAAATGCATGCTGCGTACTCCGCGACCAAGGGCGGCGTGAATGCACTGACCAAATCCATGGCCCTGGATTATGCAAAATACCATATCCGGGTTAATGCCGTGGCTCCGGCAGGCGTGTGGACGCCCATGCTGCGCAAATGGAATGCCGAGCAACCCGAAGAAAAAAATATGGAAGCCTACTTAAATGCGATTCATCCTTTGGGCTATTGTCCCGGAGGCGATGTGGTTGCCGATGTCTGTGTTTTTCTATTGTCTCACAAGGCCCGGTTTATTACGGGCTGCATTATACCGGTCAGCGGAGGCGCTGAACTGGGCTATAGGAAAATTTAAATGGTTAACGCTTTCTGAATATAAGAATCCTGGTAAACTGATCAATCATGAAGAAATTAATGCTAAGTCTTGCCGCCTTTTGCCTTTTGTCTGTTTTCGTCCAGGCCCAGTCTGCCAGCGATGGTTATCCCGAAAACAAAACCGGCAAAAAAGCATTGAATCAATTTATGGACCTGCGTTTCGGCATGTTTATCCACTGGGGACCGGTCAGCCTGCGTGGTACGGAAATCGGCTGGTCGCGCAACAGCACGGTCGCACAGACTGATTATGACAGCCTTTATAAAGAATTCGATCCCGTTTTGTTTAATGCGAATACCTGGGTAAAAACGGCTAAAGAAGCCGGCATGAAATACCTGACCATCGTCGCAAAACATCATGATGGATTTTGCATGTGGCCGACGGCTTTTACGGATTATAATATTATGCATTCGCTTTACAAAAAAGATGTGGTGGGTGAATTGGCGAAGGCCTGCGAGCAAAATGGAATTAAGTTCTGCATTTACTATTCCGTGCTGGACTGGCACCATCCGGATTATCCGATGCATAACAATGGTATCGAAACACCCGACCCAAAAGCCAATATGGGAAAATACATCGTGTATATGAAAAACCAGTTGAAGGAACTGATCAGCCACTATCATCCGTATATGCTTTGGTTCGACGGAAACTGGGAATCTCCGTGGACCTATGAGGAGGCGGCCGATATGTATAATTA
>DASRLM010000724.1:0-3735 GCA_035648455.1 Puia sp.
CAAAGGATTGGAGGGCCGGAAAGGCGGCTGGAAAACCGGCGCAACCATAGCGGATGTAAACGGGGACGGTCTTCCCGATATCTATGTCTGTTACTCCGGCAAAACAGATTCCGCCACACGGAGAAATCAGTTGTTCATCAACCAGGGAAATTTAAAATTTGTTGAACAGGCGAAAGCCTACGGACTCGATGATCCCGGCTATGGAACCCAGGCCGTATTTTTCGATTACGATAATGACGGCGACCTGGACATGTTCCTGCTGAACCACAATGTGATAAAGGTCAGTAACCTCGAACTGGCCAAATACAAAAATCTTACTGATGAACTGGCGGGTGATAAATTGTTTGAAAACCAGAACGGCCATTTTGTAGACGTTTCCAAAAAAGCAGGCATACAGCAGAATCCGCTCACCTTCGGACTGGGCGTGGCCATTGCCGATGTGAACCAGGACGGATGGCAGGACATTTATGTTACCAACGATTACAATGAGCCCGATTATCTGTACATCAATAATCACGATGGTACGTTCACTGAAAAGTCAAAGGACTATTTCAGGCACCTGTCGGAATTTTCGATGGGGGTGGACATTGCCGATTTTAATAACGACGGATTACCCGATATCCTGACGCTGGACATGCTTCCGGAAAGCAACCGCCGCCAGAAACTGCTGCAGCTCCAGGAGAATTATGAGAATTTTCAGCTCATGGTCGATCAGGGCCTCTATAAACAATATATGCGAAACATGCTGCAGGTAAATAACGGCGACGGAACCTTCAGCGAAATAGCCCAGTTGGCCGGCGTATCCAATACCGACTGGAGCTGGTGCCCCCTGTTTGCCGACTTTGATAACGATGGTTATAAGGACCTGTTTGTGTCCACCGGTTATTTGCGCGACTATACCAACAAGGATTTCCTGCGCTACTGGGGCGATTATAAAGTAAAAAAGCAGATGGACAAACAGCCGGAATTGTTGATGGATCTTGTAAATGCCATGCCGGTGACGCGGTATCCGAATTATATTTTCCGCAATAACCACGACCTCACGTTTTCTAACAAGCAGCAGGAGTGGGGACTCATGGATTCAAAAATTTCCAGCGGCGCAGCTTTTGCCGATCTGGACAACGACGGGGATCTGGACCTGGTGGTGAACAACATCAATCAGGAGGCTTTTGTTTACCAGAATATGAGCCGGGAACAAAACCACAGCAACTACATTTCCCTTTCACTGAAAGGCAGCGGACCCAATACGCATGCGGTAGGCGCCAAAGCTTATTTGTACAGTAAAGGTGCCGTTCAATACCAGGAAGTAAATCCCAACCGTGGATATTTGTCCTGCGTTTCCACTAAACTGCACTTCGGCCTGGGCGACCAGCCAAAGATCGATTCCATCAGGATCATCTGGCCGGATCAGACCAGTCAGCTCATCAGCAATCCTGCCGCTAACCAGGAAATGAAAATATCGGAAGGTGATCAGGTGAACGCGGCTTGGACCGTGAAAGCGGTAAAAAATAATCCCCTGTTCAGCAGGGCCCCTGATTTTATTAATTATAAGAACGAAGCATTTACGGAAAATGATTTCAAACGGCAATTGTTGCTGCTGTTCATGTATTCGAAAACGGGTCCGGTTATTGCCCGGGGCGATGTGAATAAAGACGGGCGGGAGGATCTTTTTATCAGCGGCGATAAAGATAAATACGGAAAAATATATATTCAGCAGGCAGGCGGCGCATACAGTCCCCTGGCCATTAATATCGGAGATGAAAACAGCTCCGCCATTTCCGCTGCCGAATTTTTTGATGCCAATGGGGATGGATTTCCGGATCTGTATACGGCCAAGGGCGGCTATTCTCTTTTTGAACCGAATACGGCTTCCCTGCAGGATGAGTTGTTCCTGAATGACGGAAAGGGAAACTTTCAACTGGCGCAGAACGCGCTGCCCAACCTGAGCGCCAGCAGTAAATCCTGCGTAAGACCCTGCGATTTTGACAACGATGGCGATCAGGATTTGTTTGTTGGTGGAAGAATAATCCCCGGTGCCTATCCGGTAGCGCCCAGAAGTTATTTGCTGGTCAATAACGGCAAGGGGCAGTACAGCGTGGCCCCGTCACCATTTGACAGTCTCGGCATGGTGACAGATGCCCAATGGGTGGATCTGAATAATGACGGAAGAAAGGACCTGATCCTTTGCGGGGAATTTATGCCGATCAAAGTGTTCATTAATCTGCCCGGTGGGTTTACGGATAAAACCAGTGACTACTTTGACGAAGGACAGAACGGATTCTGGAATTGTATTACGATTGCGGATGTGGACGGGGACGGAAAGCCGGATATCCTGGCCGGTAATCTTGGTCTCAATACCCAGATACATGTATCCCCCGGGGAACCCGGGGAATTATATTACGCCGATTTTGACAACAACGGATC
This sequence comes from Puia sp., assembly GCA_035648455.1. Classification (GTDB taxonomy): domain Bacteria; phylum Bacteroidota; class Bacteroidia; order Chitinophagales; family Chitinophagaceae; genus Puia. The sequence goes on from DASRLM010000724.1 coordinate 2,425, forward strand.
CATTGACCCCATCTTTAACTTTTACATTCAGGGAAAGAGTTATCCCTTTGTGAGCCGGGATGAACTGAACAACCAGATCTTTCCCATGCGCCTGAAATTCCACAGCTATAAGGCTTATGCCGATGCAGGCATGAAGGATATTTTCACTCCTGCAGAACTATCCCGGGCCACAAAATTAACCGTAAACGAAAGCCGGACCGTTTGTTTCCTGAACCGCCAGGGGAAATTTGTAAAAACGATCCTTCCGGTACAGGCCCAGTTTTCCATGGTAACCAAAATACTGGCGGAAGATTTTAACGGTGACGGCCATACGGACCTGCTGCTGCTGGGCAATCATAATGACAACCGGTTGAAGATCGGCAGCATCGATGCCAACTACGGCTGTTTACTGGAAGGGGATGGCAAGGGCGGCTTCACCTATGTTTCCCAGCCCCAATCCGGATTGTCTATTAAAGGAGACGTTAAATCGGCCGAAGAAACAACCATCAACGGGGGAAAATATATTGTTGTAGGCATCAACGATGAACAGTTGCAATTTTATCAGGAGAAACAGGGAATAAAATGAAAAAAATAATTCTGACGGCATGCATGTTTTGCCATTTTGCTTATGGGCAGCCTTTGAATTCGAATTTTCGAAACGACCTTCAATACGCCGTTTATGCCCTTTCAAATATTATGATACATGATGTAATCAATCCACCGGCTGCAGCCCGGTATTATGCTTACGGTCTCCTGGGCGCTTATGAAATCGTTTCGCAGCATGATAAAAGCATCGTTCCCTTATCTTCAATACTCAATGACTATAGTCGCATTAACATAGCCGTTGATAAAAAAACATATAATTACCAGGTAGCTTCCCTGTATGCCATTCTTGAGACCGGGAAGCGCATGCTGCCATCCGGCTATCTGCTGCAAAAAGAAGAAGAAGAGCTGCTGAAGATTTGCAAAAAAGCTAAACTATCTCCTGCTGTTATTAAACAGTCGGTTGCCGTGGCCGAAGCCATGACAACGTCCATAATTGACTATTCAAAAAAAGACAATTACAATAAGCTGAGTGCGAAACTGGGTTATACCCCAAAAAAGGGAGCGCCATACTGGGACCCGACTCCGCCTGTTTATCTGGAAGCAGTAGAGCCCAACTGGAAAACCATCCGGACAATGATTATTGATTCTGCCGGTGAATTTAAGCCATTACCACTAACACCCTTTAGTAAAGACAGCAGCAGTGAATTTTATAAATTGGCAAAAGAAGTATATGATGTTTCTAAAAAGGCGATACCAGAATATGAAAACATTGCCAATTTCTGGGAT
>DASRLM010000725.1:0-3657 GCA_035648455.1 Puia sp.
TCCCAATAGTCTTTCCGATTCCCCAAAAGAATAAACATTGGCTGTATCGAAAAAATTAACACCTGCCTCAATCACACGCTTCATCAGGTCATTCACGTCCTGCTGTTGTACTTTTCCTATGGCTTCCCAATGACCCTTACCGCCGAAAGTCATGGTACCAAAACAAATTTCCGATACGAGTAACCCAGTAGATCCCAAAAGATTGTATCTCATTTATATTTTTTTAAACATGCAGCAAAACCGGTACCAGGAGAAAAACTCCCGGCTTACCCCCTAACTTTACATCCGGATCAGAGGATCTTAAATGTTTTTTCTATGCCCAAAATTAAAACATTACGGAACGCAACCTGTGTTTGTATTTTTTGCCTACTGCCTTTTGCGGCCAGACTCCAGCCCAACCCCGCCGGCAATAATAAGGCATGGGTCAAACAATCCGATCACTACACCCAGATGCTGATTGACCTGGATAAAAAATATTCTCCTGAGTATGGTTCTTCGCAGGGACTGGCAGCTTACGATACGCTGATTTCCGTTCCCACCCTGGCCAATCAGCAGGCAAAAAGAAAAGAGGAGGAAGATCTGGTAACCGAATATTCGGCTGCCCTGCAAAAAGAAAAAGAAGCGCAGGTGCTTCAGGATCTTCAAATCCTGATCGATCATCTGAAGTTGGACCTTCGTCAGCAGGACTATGCACTGGCGCACCGGGTGCCGTTTCTGAATGCCGCCTCAACCATTTATGAAGGACTGGAGAGCCTGCTGGATGATCAGACAGCTCCGGACCGGCGCCAGGCAGCTGTGACCCGGATCAAAAAGTATGCGGGCCTTGAAGCGGGGCACAGCCCCACTACCCGCATTATGCAGGAACGGGTGGAACAACAAATTGCTGCCGGGAATATGATTTACCCTTCCAGGCAGGAGATGGAAGTGGAATTGCCCCACAATGCCAGCATTATTGACGGCATTGCCGACCTGTGCAGGAAATACAAGCTGAGTGGTTGGGAAGCGCCTTATAAACAATTAAAAAAACAGGTGGCAGATTACGACCAGTGGACCCGTGATCAGGTTTTATCAAAAGCCCGTGCCGATTACCGGCTGCCTCCGGAAGAATATGCCCTGGCGTTTGAAAATTATGGAATTGATATTCCCCCCGCAGAAATTGCAAAAATGGCACACGCCGCCTTTAAGGAAATTCAGCAGGAAATGAAACCGATCGCCGTGCAGATCGCCAACCGGCGCCACCTGTCTTCCGCAGATTACCGCAGTGTGATGCGTGTACTCAAAAAAGAGCAGATCCATGGCGACTCCATCATTCCTTTGTATGAACAGCATCTGAAAGATATCGAGGCCATTATCCGGAAACATCAGATCGTTACTTTACCCGGGAGACCGGCCATTATCCGCCTGGCAACGGCAGCGGAAACGGCACAGCAACCCGCGCCCCATATGCAGCCACCCCCTTTTTTAAATAATACTGGTCAGCGCGGGGTTTTTGTTTTACCCCTGAACATGCCGCCCACCGCTGGAGAAAAGGCTGATCAATATGATGATTTCACCTTTGACGCGGCTTCCTGGACCATCATCGCCCATGAGGCCCGGCCCGGGCATGAGCTGCAGTTCGACAAGATGGTGGAGGAAGGCGTGTCCAAGGCCCGCGCCTTATATGCTTTCAACTCCACCAATGTAGAAGGCTGGGGATTGTACTCAGAATACATCATACGCCCTTACATGCCCCTGGAAGGAAGGCTGGTTTCCCTGGATTATTTTTTATTACGGGCAGCCCGTGCATTTCTGGATCCTGAACTACAGGCTGGAACCATTACGGAAAAACAGGCCTATGATGTACTAATGAATGATGTAATGCAGTCTCACGCTTTTGCCCAGGAAGAAGTGGAACGTTTTACTTTAAGGGCACCCGGACAAGCCAACAGTTATTTTTATGGTTTCACCAAGATGATCGCCCTGAGAAAGGATACGGAAAAGGCTTTGGGTAACAAATTCAGCGTTTTGCATTTTCATGATTTTATTTTGTCACAGGGTTTGTTACCGCCTGCGCTGATCAGACAGGCAGTTGAAAAGGAATTCATTCCCGCGGAGAAATAGATGGGATATGCTTTTTTCCGAAGCGCGAATGCGGGTAGTATAACTAAACACCGGAGAGCTTAATCACGCCATATGAGGTTCATTCCCTATTTACGCTATTTCTCATACATCGCCTGGCATTGGGATCCCCTGGTTGCGGCGTTCACCATTTATCATGAGGTGCGAGGGGAAAAAAAATACCGCATCCATACCATGGGTGAAGACGAACTGATCAGTCTGAAGGAAAAGGGCGTTGATATTTCCCATGCCAGCATTTACATGCCGCTCAACTATTATGTGCTGGAAAAACTCATGCATGAAATCATCCGGTACGACGGCAACAAAACCTTCCTGGATATTGGTTGCGGCAAAGGCAGGGTGATGATCGTGGCGGCAGCCTATGGATTTACCCGCATCTGGGGAATAGATTTTTCAAAAGCATTTTGTGAAGAAACGGAAACGATCACGGGGCTGTATGCCCGGAGAAACCCGGGCGCCCGGTTTACCGTTATCCACGGAGATGCATCGGTTTATGATATCCCCCCGGATATATCCACCCTTTTTCTTTTCAATCCTTTTGATGAAGCACTGATGTGGATGGTTGTTTCCAATATCGTCAGGAGCCAGGAGAGAAATCCCCGATGCGTACGCGTGTTGTATGCCAATCCACTGTACAAATCCGTTTTTCTTGATTTCGGTTTTACGGAGATCTTTCAGTTGAAAAAATGGAACTTGTTTGAAGCCGTGATTCTGCAAAGGATCGCATAGGCATCCCTGGTCAGGCACAATATTCGCAAAAACACCGATATGAAATTAAGCGGACAGTTAAAATTGTTTCCACTCCTCGGCGATACCCTGAAAGATTTCAGAGCAAACGATCCCTTACGCATAGCCGGCGCAACCGCCTTCTTCACCACCTTCGCCCTGCCTGCCGTTCTCATTATCCTGATACAGATTTTCGGACTGATCACCGGTCCCCGCCTGATGACACGGCAACTGCTGAAAAATCTGGCCGATGTAATTGGCGATAAAACGGCAGGCGACCTTAGCCAGATGCTGAGGCAGGTCCGGCATCTGACCAGCACATGGTATATGGCAATAGGCGGTTTCCTCTTTCTGATCTTTGTTGCCACTACGCTCTTTACCGTGGTCCGGGGTTCGCTGAACCAACTGTGGAATATCCGGTTAAAAGACCATGTCGGCCTGGGCTTTAACCTATTGAATCGCGTCAAATCATTTTTGGGTATCCTGGTAGGCGGCCTATTGTTTTTGGCTGCTCTCCTGGGGGAAGCCTTATTGAATCTTCTGAAGAATTCGACCAGTGATCATTTTTTTTCCGATGGTCTGTTGCTAAGCGGAATAGTCAAACAGGTTATTTCCCTGCTTGTGGTGACGGCCTGGTTTTCCATATTGTTTAAATATCTTCCCGACGGGCGTCCCGGATGGAAAATCGCCCTGGCGGGCGGTCTTTTTACGGGTCTGCTATTTACAGCCGGCAAATGGATTTTGCAGTGGCTGTTATCCTACAGCAATATGCAAACCATTTACGGCGCCTCTACCTCTTCGGTGCTGCTGCTT
>DASRLM010000726.1:0-5914 GCA_035648455.1 Puia sp.
TGCCGAAGGTCTGGGACGAAATTTTAAAAAAGATAGTATTCAATTTCTGCATATTTCCAGGGGATCTGCTTATGAAATAGAGACCTTATTAAGTGTGGCAGTTATGGTTCAAATAATTGATCAAGAAACGTATAACCGCCTTAATCAAATGTTAGAAAAAAGTATCCGCCTAATAAACGGACTTATCCATTACTTAGAAGAGGACACGAATTTAAAATAGGTGGTCCATCAACCATCAACTATCAACCATCAACAAAAATATGCTGACCCCCACAGAAATCCTCAAAAAAGTAAGAGAGCTTGAAATCAAAAGCAAGCGCCTTACCCGTCACCTCTTTACCGGGGAGTATCACAGTGCTTTTAAGGGAAGGGGGATGAGTTTCCGGGAAGTTCGGGAATATTATGCCGGCGATGATGTCCGATTTATAGATTGGAATGTGTCCGCACGATTCAACCACCCTTTCAGTAAATTATTCGAGGAAGAACGGGAGCTCACAGTGATGTTGCTGGTGGATGTAAGCGGAAGCTCGCTGTTCGGAACCGTAAAGGCAAGGAAAAAAGACCTGATGACGGAGATCTGCGCTGTGCTGGCTTTTTCCGCTGTGAATAACAATGATAAAGTCGGACTCATCTTTTTCAGCGACCGGATAGAACGTTATATTCCTCCGAAAAAAGGAAGAGACCAGGTGCTCCACCTGGTCCGCGAGCTCCTGGTGACGGAACCTGCCCACCGCAAAACCAATATCAGCCAGGCACTCCGGTTTCTGAATAATACCGTCCGTCAGAAAACCATCAGTTTCCTGCTTAGCGATTTTCTGGATGAAAAATATGAAGAGGCCCTGCGTGTGGCCGGTAAAAAACACGATCTCATCGGTATCAAGGTCTATGATAAAATGGATATGGAGCTGCCGGAAGCAGGAATGATTGAAGTGGAAGATGCCGAAACCGGGAAAATAGAATGGGTGGACACCCACGATTACCTGCAACGATCCTATTATCAGCAATCCTTTTTTAAAATGACGGAACTCAGTAAGTCTGTTTTTCTTAAATCAGGCTCAGACCTCCTCCACATGCGTACGGACGAAGATTATGTAAAGATCCTTCAGAAGTTTTTTGTGGGCAGAAACCGGACCAGGTAGTTTAAAGAATTGACAATGGACAAGGGACAATGGATAATTGATAATGGACAATTGACAAAGGACAATGGAGAATGGAAAGCAGATCATATGCCCCGGCTGGTTTTTTATTTTTTACTTTTTATTTTTTACTTTCCCGTTTATCAGGCAATCGGCCAGGATACCCCTTCCGTTAAGACCAGCATTGACAAAACGCATATCCTGATCGGGGAACCGTTTCGTTTGAGCATTGACGTTAAAAATGCAATGGGAACCGGGCTTCAGCTTCCCCGCCCTGATACCATTCCGCATTTTGAATTTCTCGGAAAGGGAACCCTGGATTCACTGGCGTCCGGCGGGGGTACCGCCTATCACCTGGAATGGAAGCTTACCAGCTTTGATTCCGGGATTAATAAGATCCCATCTTTTCCTGTGCTGATCGCAGGCCGGCAATACCACAGCGATTCCCTGCTGGTAGATGTTTCTTATGGGGGCATGGATACGCTGAAGGAATATCATGATATCCGGGGAATCATCGACAAGGAAAATCAGGCTGTCAAATACATACTTTGGGTTGTGCTGGGGTTAACGGTGCTGGGCCTCTTAGTATTTATCCGTTCGGCAACCAGACCGGAGGTGCTTCGGGAAGTTCCTGAAGATGGCCCGCGAAAAAGCAGTTTATCACCCCTGGATGAAGCCCTGGCTGCTTTGGAGGCCCTTAAAAAAATGCCCCTGACAGATGCCGTATCGGTGAAAAAATATTATTCGGGAATGAACGATATCCTGCGGGTGTTCCTGGGGCGCACCATGGCACTCACGGCCATGATGAGAACCAATGAGGAGCTGATCCTCCAGTTAAGCCGGGTGGATATGAATAAGGATTCCTTTACCCATCTGGCGGGCACTTTACGCATGAGTGATTTTGTGAAGTTTGCCAAATATATTCCCGATGTTTATGATAATGAAAGGAACCTGGAAGTGATCCGTTCCTCGATGGTGATCATTAACGAAATCCGAAAATAGTGTTGTACGACTGGTTCAGTAATATTCATTTCGCCCAACCCCTGTTCTTTGCGCTTTATGCATTGATCCCGCTGCTGATTTACTGGTATATCAAACCGCCTTTGCGGCTACAGGGTACACTGATCGTTTCCAGTATAAAAAGTTTCGGCAGCGGCAGATCCTGGAAAACCACATTGAGGCATATCCTTTTTGTGTTGCGGTTGCTCGCGGTCATGGCCATCATTTTGGCCCTGGCCCGTCCTCAGGCAGGCAGCGAACTGGAGACCACCACCGGTGAAGGCATCGATATTGTGCTTTGTCTCGACATCAGCGGCAGCATGCTGGCGCAGGATTTCACACCGAACCGGATGGAAGCGGCCAAGGATGTGGCTTCGGAGTTTATTGACCGCAGGCCCACGGACCGTATCGGACTCGTAATTTTTGCGGGCGAAAGTTTCACGATGTGCCCGCTCACCACGGATCACTCCGTACTAAAGAGCCAGTTGTTCAATGTGCAAAGCGGTTTGCTCGAAGACGGCACCGCCATTGGCTCGGGACTGGCCACCGGCGTGGAAAGGCTGAGGTCCTCCCAGTCAAAAAGCAAAGTGATCATTTTACTTACAGACGGAGAAGACAACGGGGGGCGGCTGGATCCCAATACCGCAAAGGAAATTGCCAAATCGTTTGGGGTGCGGGTATATACCGTGGGCATGGGTACCGAAGGTTTTGCTCCCGTTCCGGTGCAAACGGCCTCCGGGGTGATCATGCAGCGCGAAAAAGTGAGCATTGATGAAAAACTGCTTACCCAGATTGCCAATGAAACCGGAGGGAAATATTTCCGGGCCAAGGATAATGAGAGCCTGAGTGGCATCTATAAAGAAATTGACCAGATGGAAAAATCCAAGTTTGAGGTCAGGCACTTTACCCACTATACAGAAAAATTTCTTCCCCTCGTAATAGCCGCTGTGGCTTTCCTTTTGCTGGAATGGGTGTTGCGACTTACCCTGTTCAGAAAATTCCCATGACCATGCGCGCACTTGTTTACAAATCCACCGGCAGTTGGTACACCGTAAAAGCGGAGGACGGCAAAATATGGAACGCCCGCATCAAGGGCATCCTCAAAATTGACGGGATCACTTCCACCAACCCGGTGGCCGTGGGTGATTGGGTATTCATGGACACCGAAGAAAGCGAAGAAAAGGCCAACATGATCACGGAAATTGAAAAGCGACACAATTACATCAACCGGCAATCGCCCGCCAACAAATACCAGCATCACATCATTGCGGCCAACCTGGATCAGTCCATGCTTATAGCCACGCTGAAAGAACCGAAAACCTCACAGGGGTTCATCGACCGTTTTTTGGTGGCCGGTGAAGCCTTTCATATCCCATCCATCATCGTTTTCAATAAAGCGGATATCCACCGGAAAAAGGAAACGGATCTGTTTGAGCAACGACGGGAAATGTATGAAGCCATAGGATACAAGGTATTGTTGTTAAGTTTAAAAGATAAAACGGGCATGGAAGAAGTGGAAGAACTGCTGCGGAATAAAACCACCCTGCTGAGCGGTCATTCCGGCGTGGGGAAATCATCTTTCATCAATGCGGTTGTTCCGGATATGAAATTAAAAACGCAGGATGTCAGTGGCTGGAGCGGCAAGGGCATCCATACCACTACATTTGCGGAGATGTATGACCTGCCCCTGTTTAATGCCCGCATCATAGATACGCCGGGCATCCGGGAATTCGGACTGGTGGATATTTCCCGGCAGGAACTATCGCATTATTTCCCGGAAATGCGAAACCGTTTACAGGATTGCCAGTTTAATAACTGCCTGCATGTGAATGAACCGGGATGTGCCATCAAAGAAGCAGTGGAAGCGGGCAGCCTGTCCATGGACCGCTATGTGAGTTATCGTATGATGTTGGATTCGATTGATGAGAAGAAATGGTAATCAATTGACAATGGACAAGGGACAATTGACAATGTGCGGTGGGCAACTGACAAGCTGCGGATCACAGCGGAGAATGCCAATGTATAATCCTTCAGCTTGATCCAATAAAAAAGCCCTCTGTGAGGGCAAGTAATCGTATGTTGTTTTAAGGGTTTACCAAGCTTCAGATATACGGTTCGTCAATCAACCATATACCATCAACGAAACGGCGTCCGGCTACTTATGAAGCTAAACGATTCGCCGTATGGATCATCAGTTTCCCTTCCAGGAAGCGTGCTACTTCAACCACCGCATCATTGTCTTTGCGGGGCGCTTCGCGGAATTTTCTCGGATATATCGAGATCCCGGTGTAAATATTGTAATGCAGGGTGAGCACATGGCCCTTAAAGGCAAAGTCCCACATCAGTGAATCGAAATCATCTGTTTTCTGATTGAAATTGATGTCGAGATCATCAGATAAGATGTTGGCGACCTCATAGAATCTTTTAAGGCCGCAATCGTCGTCTATCACGGCTTCGGTGCAACCGAAGTCCGTGCGTAATGTCAGGCTCATAGTGGAAGGATTTAGTTGTTTGTGAATGGGAAGAATAGTCATAATGGGTATGGATAAATAGTTAAGCTTTGAATTTTGGCGCCTTTGGCACTTTCTCTCCACTCAATATCCTTTCCGCTCCCACATTCCTGCCATTGGAGGGACAACCGTATTTCGGTCCGAATGTTTTATTGATAAAGCCGCAGGAAGTTCCTGTGCTGCACAGGATCAGGATAGATAAATACAGGAGGATGCTGCTGCGCTTTTTCATTGGATACAATTGAACTATTTAAACCTACAACAAAGAATCTTCAAATGCAATGAAGACCGGCATAATCTCGACGAAAATGAGTAATTGTTCGATGAACGGAATAATCCCGGGTTTTAGTATGTATTGTGAGCTTTTTTCCGGGTCTGTCCGGTATCAGAATCCTTTGCCGACAGGATAGCTGCCGGCATAAATGGTCAGCAAGGGGGCTGGACATGACCCGGGAGATCGTAGATGTATCGCTCTGTTTAAGCCTGTTTTACTTCTCAGTCAACAAAAGTTTCTCTTAACACTGATTTTGTCTTTGTTATTTCCTTTTCCGTTAATTGGTCCAGAACTTTTATTATCCTTTGCCGGTCTATTGTTCTTACTTGGTCAAATACGATCCATCCTTTCGTCTTTGGGTGTTTTATTTGCCATTATGCCACTCATTATTTTTTCTATCCACATCCGGTAATACATTTTCGGGATCGATTATTACCTTATCGATTGTGGTTTTGGAAGGATATTTAAAAGTCCAGGTGCCGGCACGCTGCCATATTTCTACCGGTAACTGTATCGTTTCTGCTTTGCCGTTTGATTCCACAACTTTTACAATAGCAGGGAGGATCATTTTTCCTTTATTTTCAATCGTGATCACCGCGCCCTGGGATGGATCGTTGTCAATATAAGCTACTCCCGTTATTCCCTGGTCGAGTTTCCATGTGGTAAAAAACCATTCTTTCCAGAACCAGTTTAGGTCTTCGCCCGCTGCACTGTTGATGCAATGAAAAAAATCGTAGGGTGTAGGATGTTTAAATGCCCAGGCTTCTGTATATTTTCTAAAGGCATAATCAAAGCGCTCTTTTCCGACGACAACGGTACGAAGCAAGTTAAGTCCGTAGGCTGTTTTGCCATAGAATTGATGATGTTGCTGTTGATCCATCGCATCGGATACTGTAATCAATGGATCTCTGTACTGCATAAACTGGCTATAATCACGTGAGCCAAAAAAGCCTTTATCAAAATACGCCGGATCATTTACATACTCTCCTTTATTA
>DASRLM010000727.1:0-4505 GCA_035648455.1 Puia sp.
GTATAGGGATGACAATTTGAGGGGCTTATCTTGGTACCGATCAGGACTTTATCCCGCGGAATTCCCCGGATGGCTTCTCCGAGTGATGACTCGCTCCTGCCGTCGTTGTACACTTCTGCCGTATCGAAATAATTGATCCCGAGATCTACGGATGCATGCACCACTTCGTTCACATCTTTTTGTCGCTGTTCACCCCAATAGTCGCCGCCGCCGAAAGCCCAGCAGCCTGTTCCCAAAACCGAAAATTCCAGATCCGAGCCATTTGCCTTTCTTCTATCCATGATGTGATCAATTGTGCTTGAAATAGATGCTGTGCTGAATGTCTACCGGCCTGAACAGTAAATGATCACAGATACGGAGCGGGACAAATATCTTGTCCCGTAAAAAAGAGACTTCTTTAAGATCAGTAGCGGGATAAATGGGTGCTGCCTGTTGAAACTGATTTTAAAAATAAAGGAATATCCAGCGGCTTTCTGGAAAACGGCGGTAAATATTACCGCAAACCTTTGTGTGATATCCCTGCAAACCTTTGTGTGAAACCGTTTTGCAGTTTATGCCGGAGGAAAGGATTATGAAATCAGTCTGAAAAGCATTAACTTTACGGGTTCGTTCATTCAGGGGGTGCCTGGTTTTGACAGCGTAGATCTTTGAAAGAAAAAGCATGTCGTGCGTTGGATAATTAGCACGTAAATCTGAATATTCAAAATTCAAATGGCAATACTCAGTATGCCATGGCTGCCTAATCAGTGATTAAGTAGTCATTAGGGCCGCCGGGCAGGTTTTCCTGTAACCAAGCCTCGCCGCCGACTAAAAGAAAATACGGGATGCTGTTGTGGAAGGCTGTGACCACAACTTAAGACTATCCAGCTAAGGGGATTATTGGTTTGTTGCGTTCCGGTGATCCCTCGAAAATCAATAAGCAAATAAGCATGTAGAAAGCTTTCGGAGGATATGTTTGGACAGGAGTTCGAATCTCCTCACCTCCACTTTTTAAGGAATTGTATTGTATCAAAAGCTCGTAAAGTACTGATTTTACGGGCTTTTTGTTTTTTAGCCCCACCGGATTTCACCGAAAAAAAGGGTTGTTGTGGTGTAGAATTCGGGTACACTAACTTTTTTCAGGTTAGTGTACCCGAATGGCTCACAAACAATTGGATATCAAGGTGTTTATAGAATGAACATCTTGTGTCGTGGTTGGTGAAACAGTATTTTTAAACTTTAAATACGTCCGGAAATGGCAACAAATTTCACAGTACTTTTTCATGCAAGGAAAAAGGTAAAAACAGATCAAAGCCTGCTCATATACTTGAGAGTAACTATTGATGGTAATCGATTTGAAAGTAGCATTCATCGACAAATTGATAAGGATAAGTGGATACCCAAAGTAGAAAAGGCTAAAGGCAATTCAGAGGAGACAAAAAGCCTTAACGATTATCTTGATTTAATGAGAAATCGTGCATTCAATTTCCAACGAGAGCTCTTAATGGAAGGACAGGATTTGACCGTCAAATCATTCAGAAATAAATGGCTCGGATTGTCGGGTAAAGTTGTTATGCTGCTACCGGTCTTCCAGGAACATAACGCTAAAATGAAACTGCTCGTTGGAAAAGAATTCGCACCGCTTACCTATGTACGGTATGAAACGACGCTCGAGCACACAAAGAAATTCCTAAAATATAAGTTTGGCATCGATGACATAGAAGTCAGAAAAATAAATTTCACCTTCATCAGCGAATTCTCTTTCTGGCTCAAATCAGTAAGAAATTGCAACCAGAACACTACCATCAAGTATCTCAGCAATTTTAAAAAGATCATCCTTTTTTGCATTCAAAGCGGATGGATCGACCGCAACCCATTTCTTGGATTTAGAATGGTCACAAAAGAAGTAATCCGGGAGATCTTAACCTCCGAGGACATTGAGAAAATGTCCAACGCCTCATTTCCGTCAGAGAGAAGCGCTTGCGTTAGAGACATATTCTTATTCTGTTGTTATACCGGCCTCGCCTATGCAGATGTAAAGAAGCTAAAGCGCTCCGAAATTGCCAACGGTATCGACGGCGAGAAATGGATTCTAACGACAAGAGAAAAAACGGATACCCCATCCCGTATCCCGCTATTACCAAAGGCAATGCAGCTTTTAAATAAATATGAAAATCATCCAAAATGCATCACTGAGGACCGCCTGCTGCCTGTCCTAAGCAATCAAAAAATGAACGATTACTTAAAACAAATCGCAGATGTCAGTGGAATCAACAAAACCCTAACCTTCCATATAGCCCGGCATACCTTTGCGACAACGATCACGCTTTCAAATGGTGTTCCAATTGAGACCGTATCCAAAATGCTCGGCCACAAAAGCCTGAGAACAACCCAGCACTATGCTAAAATATTAGATTTAAAAGTCAGCGAGGATATGAAACGATTGAAGGAAAAACTAAAGCCATCAGAAAATGTAACCTCCTAATTGTATTGTCCACTGCCTGAACCAAGAAACGGTAAACAAAAGTCAATAGTTAATCTTACAAATCTGAGGTAAGCATTATTCCGTTCGCAAGCACTTTTGAGCGTCATAAAGTGAAATGGGTTTTACGAGAAGACCATGCGATTGTAATAAAAGCGAACAATTATATCACAGAACCGGGCAGCTAAAGAATGCGGCGCCCACACTATAGCCTTGGCTATCAATGGGATGTAAAACTGGCACATCCTTGGAACAAAAAATCCGGATATCCCATCAACCACTGGCATTCAAAACAAGCCCATGTTCAGAAATTATATCAAAATAGCCTGGAGAAGTTTATGGAAAAACAAACTATTCTCCGGCATCAATATAGGCGGCCTTGCCGTTGGAATTGCCAGTTGTCTGTTATTGCTCAGTTATGTATCCTTTCAGTTCTCCTATGATAGTTTTCATAAAAATAAAAAGGACCTGTACCGGGTCGGACTCGACTTTTACCGGAACAACAAGCTCGACATTCAGAGTGCGGAAAACTATGCCGCAATAGGGCCGGCGTTGAAAAGGGATTTTCCGGAAGTCGTCGCTGAGGCCAGGTTGTATAATATGGGGTATAAAAACAATTGCGTGTTCACCGTTAGGGACAAGCATTTCAGGGAAACAAAATTTTTATATGCCGATGCCTCTTTCCTTACGATGTTTTCCTTTCCATTTAAGGAAGGAGATCCTGCTACCGCACTGATCCGGCCTTATACCGCAGTCATCTCCGAATCTACCGGCAGGAAATTATTTGGGAATCAAAGTCCCCTGGGGCAATACCTACAAATGGACGACGATGACCGCAATTCGGAGTTATGCAAAATAACCGGCGTTTTTAAGGACATTCCGGAAAATTCCCATCTGAAATTCAACATCCTCATTTCTTATCCGACGCTGTATCGCCGGGGGAATGGAAATGACCGGTTTGAAAATGATTGGGAATGGAAAGATTTCTATACCTACGTTCTTCTTCGCCCCGGAACCGATGCCAGGGCGCTGGAAGCAAAATTACCCGCATTCATCGGCAGGCATATTCCCGGCGAAAAAAACAATCATAAAGAAAGCCGGATGGCGCTGGAGCCTTTGACAAAAATCCACCTGGCCTCAGGCCGGATGGACGAACCCGAAGAGACAGGGAATGAAAAAGCCGTAGCCTTTTTAATCATCATAGCTATTTTCATTATAACGATCGCCTGGGTCAATTATATCAATTTATCCATTGCCGCTGCGCTCAACAGGGCAAAGGAAATCGGGATCCGGAAAGTGCTGGGCTCCCGGCGCATCCAACTGATAAAGCAATTCTTAACCGAGGCGTTCAGCCTGAATATGCTGGCAATAATCATTGCATTCCTCCTCATTTATTCGTTGCAACCTTTGCTGAGCCGTTTCTTTGGCAGTAATTTCCCCTTATCGGGTCTTTTGACAAGCGGGTTGGGTTGGTGGCTCCTCACGTTTCTGGCGGCGGGCATTTTCTTTTCGGGGTTATATCCCGCCCTGGTTTTGTCATCCTTCAAACCGGTCTCGGTATTAAAAGGGAAGCTGAAAACATCCCGTAACGGGTTGGCTTTGCGAAAATCATTGGTCATTTTTCAATTTTCTCTTTCCATCTTTCTGATCATCGGAACCCTGGTTGTGCATCAGCAGGTTCACTTTATGCTACACCAAAACCTGGGACTGAATACAAACCAGGTTATGGTCCTTGACAGGCCGGGCAAATGGGATTCAGCCAGAAGTACACATAGTTTGCTGGTTGGGAATTTCAAAGAGAGCCTGGGAAAAAACCCGGCGATCGAGAGCGTTGGTATGTCCGACGAAATACCCGGAAAGGAAATAAGATGGCCGTCTACCTATACGGTACGGGATAGGGGAGCCGAAAACCCCATTCCCATCAATACGACCACAATAGACGAGCATTATCTGCCGACCCTCGGCATGAAACTGTTGGCAGGCCGCAATTTTTCGCTGAGCTACAAAATGGATGCGCAAGGATTGAACCTGACCGAGTCGGCGT
>DASRLM010000728.1:0-5016 GCA_035648455.1 Puia sp.
ATATAAGGCTCGCCGGATGTTTTATAACGGGGATCAACATACGCATTCTCGTCAAAAAGGTTCCAGGGGTTTCCGCCGCCTTCATCGGCATATCCGCTCAGATCGTACACCTGGTCCCGGGTAATCTGTATTTTCTGAACCGGCCCCGGAGAAGGATCGGAACGACCCGATTTTCCACTACAGGAAAAACAAACCGTTATAAATGAAATCAGTACCAGGGAATATGCTTGCATGCACGGAAATCAGGGCTTTTTCTTTTTATTATTCAATAACAAATAGCGGGACGTTTCATACATGGCCTTCGTGAAACCGGACATTTTCTCCAGCACATCACCCGTTTTGGCGGGATCAACCGGATCATCTGAAATGGCCGAATAGAGGCTTCCCTGATGCGTATTCATTTGCTCGCGGTAAAGGTAATCGCCCATCAGTAAACCATAATAATCCTGATCCGGATCATAAATAAAGGAAAAGGACCTGTCAGGGGTATGTGCGGAATCCAGCAGATCCCTGCCGAGGCTGGTATTGTGATAGTTTATTTTCGCGAGACCCGCGGCTGTAGGCAGCAGATCCACCTGGGAAACAAAATCGTGGATCCGTTTGGGCTGCAGCAGGGCGGGCGCATAAAACAACAGCGGCACGTGCATATTATCCAGCCGTTCCTCCGTCCAGGCCCGGGGAAACATTTTACCGGCATTGCCTGCAATGCCGTGGTCACCGACAAAAATAAAAATGGTATTCCCGAAATATTTTTCTTTGGCTGCCGCCTCCATAAATTTTTCATAACAGAAATCGGTGTAGCGGAAGGCATTCATCTCTTCATTACTTTCAAATCCGAATTGTTTGAGCGAGTCAGCAGATACCTGCACTTTATGGAAAGCAGCTTCATCTTGGGAGGGAATGGTATAGGGCCGGTGATTGTCCGCCGTCTGAATGATGGCGATAAAAGGTTTGGTTTGCTTTCCCAGCTCCCCGCTGGCTTCCAGAAACAAATTTTTATCGCTTACGCCCCATACATCTATTTTCGGCGCCTTATAATCTTCCTGCTCATAGAGGTGGAGCCCGCGGATATTATCTGTCAATAACCCGCGGATATTGGCCCAGCTGGCGCTGCCTCCCAGAAAATAAAATTTTTCGTACCCTTCAAAATCATTCATGATGCTGTGCTGATCCACCGCCGCGGGGTTCCTGCTGGTTGTGCTGCTGGCCTGACCCACGTCGGGTATACCGGTGAGCACGGCCCATACGCCGCGGGCAGTTCCGTAAGAAGGCGTAAAACAGCGGTCAAAGAAAATGCCCTTTTCCGTCATCCCTTTAAAAAAAGGCGTTGTGTTGAGGGGATTTCCCCACATGGAACTTTTATAGGCGCTGAAGGATTCACAAATCACTATGACCACATTCGGTTTGCCGGATACCGCAGCAGGCCGGATGAACCGGTCGTAGTTTAATGAAACAGAATCTCCGGGCAGTTGAAAATAAGGCTGCAACACGGGATAGGCCTGTTTCACTTTATGCAGGTTGTACACCGATTTGCGGAATTTCAGGCTGCTGAAAAAAGACTGGAAAGGATTTAAGGCAAGGTTGGCCTCGTAATCACTGCCCAGTGAATACGCTTCGCTCCACCGCAAATTATATTGTCCCAGCTTTCCAAAAATACCCAGCCCCAACAGCAGGAAAGCAGATAAAAACCAGATCCAGGTTTTTTTTACCCCGGCATCGGGACGCCTGCTGATGCGGGTGAATGATCTTTTCAGCATCCACAGGATAAATAATCCGCCGACGAGCCAGATCAGTAGCAGCCGCAGCACAGGGTAGGTTTGCCAGACCATGGTCATAGCGATACCGGCATCCTGCAAATAGTTGAGTGCGCTGGCGCTGAGGCGCTGCGACAAATAACTGTAGTGGGCAAAATCCACTATGTAAAAAAGGGTAAATGCCACGGAAGCGATGCCCAGTAAAATAAACTCAACCCTTCTTCCCGCAGAAGAGCGGAAAGGATCCACCATCCGGAGAAAGCCTAAAACCAGCATGGCTTCCAGTAAAATACAAACCATTTTCAGGTCGAACCGGAAGCCCAGCAAAAACGTTTTCCACAGAGAAAGAGATGTAAGAGACGGATGGCTGAAAGAAAAATAAAAAATGATCCGGAGCAAACCCATCAGCACCAAAAAAATAATGCCGGTCCAAAAAATCCAACGGATCAATTTTGGTATCTTTAACCCTGTGAACATAAATTTGAATATGGGGACTAAAATTAGAGCAATTATTCTGGAATCATGGTGATTTTACTCCTTTCCGGAAATCCTCCGGCATTTTTCCATCAAATCATCCATTTCGATCATTGGCTTTTCGAAAAGATTAACCAGGAATGGATCAATCCGGTTTTCGACCTCGTTTTTACTTTCATGCGGCAGGCTGAACTATGGATACCGTTTTATTTGTTCCTGCTGGTTTTGGCCCTGGTGAATTTCGCCAAAAAAGCACTCTGGTGGTCCGGATCCCTCATTATGACGGCCATCATCAGCGACCTGTGCAGCAGCACCATCATCAAAAATACCATTTTCAGGTTGCGCCCCTGCAGAAATCCCGAACTGGCGGACCAGATCAGGGTATTGGTGAACTATTGTCCGCAGAGTTCCAGTTTCACCTCTTCTCATGCCTGCAATCACTTTGCCATCGCTTTCTTTATTTTTATAACTTTAAATCAAACAGGCTCCTGGCGCTGGCTGTTATTTTTATGGGCGCTGATGATCAGTTATGGTCAGGTTTATGTTGGTGTGCATTTTCCCCTGGACGTGTTGGGTGGCATACTGGTGGGAAGTACCATCGGATATCTGATGAGCCGGTTTTTCAGGATGCAGTTCGGTACAATTAGTTTAAAGCAAGGTTAAAGCATGGTTGAATTCATTATTCTTTTTTGCCTGATTTTTATAAACGGATTATTTGTGATGGCCGAGATCTCTTTGGTCTCCGCCCGGAAATCCAAACTGGAAGACATGGCTTCCAAGGGAGATCAAAAGGCAAAATCCGCTTTGAACCTCACCGAGAATCCGGAGCTCTTTCTTTCCACGGCGCAGATCGGCATCACGCTGATTGCCATACTGACCGGGTATTATTCGGGTGAAAAATTCAGTGTTTATCTGAAACCCTATATTGAAAAAATTGATTACCTGCACAGGTATGCAGCCAACATCTCTACAGCGCTGATCGTGATCATGGTCACCTTCCTGTCCATCCTTTTCGGCGAACTGATCCCGAAACGGATCGGCCTGCTGATGTCCGAGCGCATCGCCCGCACCGTTGCCCGGCCAATGAGATTGTTGTCGCGCATCGGCTATCCCATCGTGGCCCTGCTGAACTGGCTGAGCAATCTTTTTTTTGTGGTGTTTGCCATCAAGCCCTCCACAGACAGCAATGTAACGGAAGATGAGATCAAGGCCATCATCAATGAAGGAACCGAACAGGGCACCATTGAAGAAGCCGAACAGGATATCATTGAAAGGGTGTTTCACCTCGGCGACCGGAACATCACGTCCCTGATGACGCACCGGAGCGACATCATCTGGTTCGAACTCCATAACAACGAAGAGATGATCAAGGAAAAGATACTGCAGGAGCCGCATTCGGTGTACCCGGTATGTGATGGGAACATTGACAACATCAAAGGCATGGTCGCCATCAAAGAACTGTATGTGGCCGACGATACCGTATTGTTCAAAGACCTGATGAAACCCGCTCTGTTCGTTCCGGAAAACAATTCGGCCTACCAGGTGCTGGAGAAATTCAAACAATCCAAAACCCACAGCTGCTGCATCGTGGATGAATACGGGAGCCTGCTGGGCCTCATTACCCTCAATGATATCCTCGAAGCCATCGTGGGCGACATCCCGCAACCCGATATGACCGATTACGAAATTGTGAAAAGGGAGGATGGGTCCTACCTGGTGGACGCCCAGATTCCATTCTATGATTTCCTGGCCTATTTCGACAAAACGGAATGGATGAATGAAGGGGAACATGAATTTGATACTCTGGCCGGATTTGTGTTGCATCAGCTGGAACACATTCCGAAAACCGGCGAACTGATGGAATGGAAAGATTTTAAATTGGAGATTGTGGACATGGACGCTCAGCGCATAGACAAAGTGCTGGTGATCAAAAAACCGGAACGCGCCGAAAATAAAACGGACTAATTCGTTTGCCCGGTTCTGACCCGGATCTTCTTTTTACCTGCATTTTTTTTCTCATAATCCTGCACCTCTTTGGGTTTAACCCTTTTTTGTTCGGCCACCTGTGTTGAGTCCTGAACAACCGGCGCTTTCGCGGTTTCCAACTTTCCCATGGTATAAGTCTGCGTTCTGTTGATCATGCCGGTGGAAGGATCATAATATTTCCAGATGCCGTGTTTGATCGCCGCCCCTTCATTCTTCACGATCACCGTACGGTATTGATTGAGGTGTTCCACATCCTCCACCACCAGGGTATCGTATAATTTATCGGGATTCAGCGCCTTCCAGGACTCCTCCCGGAGCAGCGCGCCTGAAGGACTGAAATACTGGCAAATGCCGTCCTTATTTCCCCACCGATAGAATTCCAATCCCTTCAGGTCCCCTTCCAGGCTGTAAACCCTCCATGTGCCTTCTTTCCGGTTGTCCTTATATTGACCCTCTTCTTCATATCCCGGTTCACCCCGGAGTTCATCCACATGGTTAACCCATTTGCCCTGCTTTATCCCTTTGGCGTCCATCCTGTTCAGGGTATCCCCTTTCACCCCGATGATATAGGCCGGCGTTTGGGAAAACCCATGTAAGGAAATGAAAAGCAGGCAAACAAAAAAAAGACGCATAAGAATAGTATGATGTAAATGGAAAACGACCAGGGATAATCAATTGTTGCAGTCCCTGAACCGGAAGGGATCTTATATTTGCAAACCTAATGCCAATTCATGGTAAAGTATTGCTTCGCATTAATATTGATATTCAGCTCATTATCAGTTTTCTGTCAAAAGATGACGGT
>DASRLM010000729.1:0-5184 GCA_035648455.1 Puia sp.
ATTAGTAACCATTTTGGTTCAGCAGATCGGGAATTATATGAGCCAGAATGGCATCCACAATGCTTTATTGTATAATTACTATTCTATTTTTGAGTTCATTTTTTATTTTTTTATCCTGAGGCAAATAATTCAGAATAAACGAATAAAAGTTGTAATCCTCTTTATCTTGATCGTTTACACGATAATTGCTCTTTTGAATATCTTTTCTTCCCGCACGGAAAGTGCATTTTATTCTCAGACTTATGTTATTGGTTGTATTCTTATTGTCATTTTGTGCATTACTTATTTTGTAGAATTATTTCAGCTTCCAAAAGCAGCAAACCTGAAAAATGAGCCCTCTTTCTGGATCTGCACTGCCATACTCTTTTCTTATGTGGTTACCTTCCCGTACTGGGGATTGGTAAATTTTACGAATACGGCACCAAAAATTATTTTGAAGAATCTAATGAACATCTTGGTGATCATTAACATCCTATCCTATTTATTATTCACCATCGCCTTCCTATGCAGAATCAAAATCAGGAAATCTACTTTGTAATCCTTGCCGGCACCCTGCTGGCGCTTTTGCTGGTGGGTTTTATCCTGGCGATGTTCTTTCTTTACCAGCGGAAGCGCCAGAAGCAGGAGCAGGAAATGGTCAGGATGAAAGAAGAATACGAACACGAAGTACTGAGGTCCCAATTGGAGATTCAGGAAACCACGCTTAAGAGCATCGCCCAGGAATTGCATGATAATATCGGTCAGACCCTTTCAGTGATCAAGCTCTGGATGTCCATTGCGCCCATTGAAAAAGATCATCCCGCTTTTGAGGGGGTCCAGAATTCCAAGGAAATGCTCCATAAGGTGATCCGGGAAATGTCCGATCTTACAAAAAGCCTGCATACGGACCGGATCTCGGATATCGGTCTCCAGGAAGCCATTAATTTTGATATAGCCTCTATCCGGAAAACCGGACTGATGGAAATTGAGTATGAAGTGGAAGGCGATGAATTTCATTTTCCGGAGCAAAAATCAATTTTTCTTTTCCGGATGTATCAGGAGATGATGAATAATATTCTCAAGCATTCCAAAGCTACCCGTGTAAAAGTGTCAATAGTTTATTCAGTTGATTATACATTTGCACTAAGCATTGAGGACAACGGCGTCGGGTTTAACATGAAGCAGAAAAAGGAGTCTACCGAAGGATCCAGTGGGCTGGGACTGAAAAGTATGAGAAACAGGGCCAAAATGATCGGTGCGAACATGACCATATTAAGTGAGCCGGGAAAAGGAACCACCATATCGGTGGTGTTAGCTTTGAATCAACTATCTTAGGCAGCATTATGTCTCCACTTACAAAACAGATCCAGGTGGCAATTGCAGATGATCACACCCTGCTGCGAAAGGCGCTGGGAAAACTGATCGGTTCTTTTGAAGATTATGCCGTTCTGTTTGAGGCGGACAATGGAAAAGAAATCAAAAACAAGATCGCCCAGCATGTTGTTCCCGACCTGGTATTGCTGGATGTGAATATGCCCGAAATGGACGGATTTGAAACAGCGGCCTGGTTAAACAAGAATTATCCCAAAATCAAGATCCTCGCGCTTTCCATGTTCAGCGATGAAAAAACCATCATCAAAATGCTGCGGCTGGGCGCCAAGGGCTATATTCTCAAAAACATAGATCCGGATGAATTAAAAAATGCTCTGGATGCCGTGGTGAAAAAAAATTTTTATCTCTCGGATTATATTTCCGGTAAAATCATCAGCGGCTTGCATAAAGATGCTGAGCGGCCCGAAGAAGCCGAACCTTTAACGCAAAGGGAAAAAGACTTTCTCCGGCTCATCTGTACGGAGATCACCTACAAAGACATCGCCGCAAAAATGTACGTGAGCCCCCGAACGGTAGATGAATACCGCAACAACCTCTTTGAAAAACTGAAGGTTAAGTCCCGCGTCGGACTGGTCATGTACGCCATCCGGAACGGATTGGTGGACGTGTAAACCTATTTACTCAGATACATGCTTCTGTCCTTATATAACTGCCGGAAATAAGGATCTTTCAGGTCCTTGATGAACCGGATGGCCTCGCCGGTGGACTTCATTTCCGGCCCCAGTTCCTTATTCACGCCCGGAAATTTGTCAAAACTGAATACGGGTTCCTTGATGGCGTATCCTTTCAGGTTCTTATGAAAAGTGAAGTCCTTTAGTTTGTTCCTGCCCATCATTACTTTGGTTGCCACATTCAAATAAGGGATCTGATAGGCTTTGGCGATGAAAGGGGTTGTTCTGGACGCCCTGGGGTTTGCTTCGATCACATACACTTTCCCGTTTTTAATGGCGAACTGAATGTTGATGAGTCCCCTGATGTTCAGGCGAAAAGCAATTTTCCGTGCGTACTCTTCCATGGTTTCTACAACCAGGGGAGTGAGGTTGAATTGCGGGAGCACCGCATTGCTGTCCCCGCTGTGAATGCCGGCAGGTTCTATGTGTTCCATTACACCCATCACATGAAATTCGTCACCGTCGCAAATGCCGTCTATTTCCGCTTCCTGGCAGCGGTCCAGGAAATGGTCAATCAGGATCTTATTGTCGGGTATGTGTTTCAAGAGGCTGATCACCGCTTTTTCGAGTTCGTCGTCATTGATCACGATCCGCATCCGCTGCCCCCCCAGCACATAACTGGGACGCACGAGAACGGGGAAACCAACAATCTTGGCCACAGCCACCGCCTCGTCCACCGTGAAAGCGGTACCATAAGAAGGATATGGGATTTCCATCTCCTTGAGCATATCGCTGAACCGGCCCCTGTCTTCGGCAATATCCATATTATCGTAAGAGGTTCCGATGATCGGTATGCCTTTTTTGTGCAGCCTTTCTGCCAGTTTGAGTGCGGTCTGGCCCCCCAGCTGCACGATCACGCCATCTGGTTTCTCATGGTCTATGATATCCTGGAGGTGTTCCCAGAAAACGGGCTCAAAATATAGTTTATCTGCTATGTCAAAATCTGTGGAAACGGTTTCCGGATTGCAGTTTACCATGATGGCTTCATAACCGCATTCCTTTACGGCCAGCAATCCGTGTACGCAGCAATAATCGAATTCAATACCCTGACCGATCCGGTTGGGCCCCGATCCCAAAATGATGATCTTCTTTTTTTTGCTGACGATGCTCTCATTGGCCCCCCCGTTCTCGAAGCAGGAATAGAAGTAAGGGGTTTTGGCTTCGAATTCTGCACTGCAGGTATCCACCATTTTAAAAACCCGCGTGATGCCTGCGGCTTTTCTTTTTTCAAATACGGCCTCTTCGCTGCCGTCCTGCATGATGTTCGCAATCTGAACATCACTGAATCCAAGATCCTTGGCTTCGCGTAACAGTTCCGTAGGCAGGGTATCCATTTTAAAGTGGCGAATTTCTTTTTCCACCACACAGATCTTCTGGATCTCATAGAGGAACCATCGGTCAATGCCGGTTATCTGCGAAATGGTTTTCACGCTGACCCCCAGCATCAGGGCGTCTTTAATCCGGAAGATCCGGTCCCATTTCGGTATTTTAATATATTCAATCAGTTCTTCAGCATGCAGCTGACTTTTGCCATAATAGCCAAGTCCGACGGCATTGTTTTCAAGGCTCTGGCAGGCCTTCTGAACGGCTTCTGTAAAACTCCTGCCGATGGCCATTACTTCACCCACGCTTTTCATTTGAAGGCCGAGGGTGTCGTTGGCGCCCTTGAATTTATCAAAGTTCCAGCGCGGCATCTTAACAATCACGTAGTCCTGCACGGGTTCAAAATAAGCAGAGGTGGTTTGGGTGATCTGGTTCTTCAGTTCGTCCAGCGTATAGCCGATGGCCAGTTTCGCGGCAATCTTGGCAATGGGATAACCGGTGGCTTTTGATGCGAGTGCAGAAGATCTCGAGACCCGTGGATTTATTTCCACAGAAATAATTTCTTCCGTTTCAGGATTCAGGGCAAACTGAACATTGCAGCCCCCAGCAAAATTTCCGAGGGAACGCATCATGAGGATGGCCTTGTTCCGCATATCCTGAAAGGCCGTATCGCTTAAAGTCATGGCCGGCGCCACAGTGATCGAATCGCCGGTGTGAACGCCCATGGGATCCATATTCTCCACGGTACAGATGATGGTCACGTTGTCGGCCTTATCCCTTAAAAGTTCCAGTTCAAATTCTTTCCAGCCCAGCACCGCTTTTTCCACCAGCACCTCGTGTATGGGAGATGCCTTTAACCCCCGGTCCAAAGCGGCATCCAGTTCATCCTTGTTCAGAACAAATCCACCGCCGGTTCCTCCCAAAGTAAAGGAGGGACGGATCACGAGGGGAAAGCCGATTTCCTGGGCGAATTCTTTTCCTTCCAAAAGGGAATTGGCCACCCGGGAAGGCGCCACGGCAATGCCGATCTTTACCATCAGCTGCCTGAATTTTTCCCGGTCCTCCGCGGTATCGATGGCCTCGACATCCACACCGATCAGCTGTACCTTATATTTTTCCCAAATCCCGAGTTCGGCTGCCTCCTTGCAGAGGTTGAGCGCGGTTTGACCGCCCATGGTCGGCAGTACGGCATCTATCTGGTTTTCTTCCAGTATCTGCTCAATACTTTCGACAGTTAGGGGAAGCAGGTAAACCCGGTCCGCCATCATGGGATCCGTCATGATCGTAGCCGGATTGCTGTTGATGAGGATCACTTTTATTCCTTCTTCCCGCAAACTTCTGGCAGCCTGGGAGCCGGCATAATCAAATTCACAAGCTTGTCCGATGATGATCGGCCCGGAGCCGATAATGAGTACAGAACCGATCGAGGAGTTTTTTGGCATGTCAAAACAAATTCCGCAAAAGTAAGGTTGTGCAGGTTCTCAGAGAAATTTATCGTCAAAAAGGGGAATAAAAAGAAATAAAAAAAGTCCCGGACCGGCCGGGACGTATAAAAAATAGTGCAGGAGTATAATCAGTTATTGTGAAAGGAGGCCATCTCGATATCATCCAGTAAAACGCCGCCTTTCCTTGCCTGCAGGCGTTTTTCGGCGATCAGTCTTTTGTTGTCGTATTTGGAACGGATTTTAAAAACCCATTTTTGTTTGGCCTGTTCACCACGCACCATCCCGATCACCGATCCCACGCCGATGACAAAAAAAATAACCATTTTATTGCGGGTCTTTAGCATAATCTCTTTTTAGGGAGTATTCTTCATAGT
>DASRLM010000730.1:0-3165 GCA_035648455.1 Puia sp.
ATATTTCCTTCTTCCCAACTGTACTGCACGATGGGTATCCATCCGTCAACAAAGGTTTTTCCCCGCGCCAGCAAAGGTTTGTCATCAGCGCCATAGAAAAAACACAGTTCCGCTTCCCGTGTAAACAGGGCTCCGTCGTAAGTCACTTGCGTAACATCCGGTTGAAAGGGAACTCCGATTACCGTGGTTGACTTAGCCAGGTAACACCATGCTTCTCCCGGCTTGTCTGTTCGGGGATCCAGCATGCCATCCGGAGTGCTGTTCTGTGCATAAGCTGCATGGGCTGTCAATAACAGGAATAACAGGATTGATTTGTACGTCATTTCAATATTATTGCCAAACCGGATTTTGTTGATTGGTACAGTGCCGCTTTTAGCGACCCTGATAAGGCTTCTTCCGGCAGCTTTAAATTACCCTGTTACTTTCTCCAACGCATTCCTCAGGGCCGCAATAATCACATCACAATGATCTTTGTTGATCACCAGCGAAGGCCGCATCGTGATCACGTTGCCTTCGATCACCTTAAAGGCAACGCCCTCTTTCATGCACTCATACATGATGAATTCCGCTTCTTTAACGGCTCTTTCTTTGGTTTTCGTATCCCTGACCAGGTCAATCCCCAGATGCAAACCTTTGCCGGCCACATGGCCAATGATGGGATAAATTTCCTGCAGGGTTTTTAATTGTTCCTGCAGGTAACCGCCCAGACGCTCCGAATTTTGTACCAGCTGATGTTCTTCCAGGTATTCAATGGTGGCCAGACCCGCTGCGCAGCATAAAGGATTTTTCTCATGGGTAAAATGGCCGATGGACCGGTGCTGCAGTGTGTTGTAAGCATCCTTTGTAACGATTCCCGCAAAAGGCATCAGGCCGCCGCCCAGGGTTTTGCCCAACACCAATACGTCGGGCGTTACAAAATGTTCACAGGCAAACAGCTTACCCGTTCTGCCAAATCCTTCTATGATCTCATCAAAGATTAAAAACATATTGTATTGTCTGCAAAGAGCCTGCACTTCCACCCAGTAGTTTACTGACGGAACCACCGGCGTGGCGGAGATGGGTTCACCCAGCAGAGCAGCCATATCCGGGTTTCGCTGCAGTATAACTTTTATCTGCCGCAGATATTCCGCATCAATATCCTCCGTGTTCGTCAATCCCCAGGGGTTCCGGTAATAATTCGGGAACTCCACATGAAAAGCGCCGGGGACCATGGGTCCCTGTCCGTTGCTGAAATGCTCCTCCCCGCCCAGTGCGGCCGACTGAAAGCCGGTGCCATGATAGGAATCCCAGAACGACAGCGTTTTCCATTTGCCGGTAATTTGTTTCGCCAGCATCACCGCCATTTCAATGGCCTCTGATCCGCCGGGGCAGAACAATACCCTGTCCAGCCCGGCCGGTGTGATCTCAATTAATTTTTTAGCCAGGTTGATAGCCGGGGCATTGGTATAACGGCGCGGTGTAAACGCCAGCGACTGCTGCAACTGCGCCATTACTTTTTCAGTGACGTACGGATTACTGAAACCGGCATTGTGCACCCCGTTGCCATGCAGGTCAAGGTAGGCTCTGCCCTGCAGATCATAGATATAAGCCCCCTCCGTTTTGGAAAGTACATTCATCACGGGGGTTGACAGGGCCTGGTGCAAAAAAACGGACGCATCATCCTCAATGAGCTGTTTGGTGGCGGCATCCAGCCGGTCGTGATAAGCCTGCCTCAATGGCGACTGGTTTATATCTCCCTGTTCGCGTGAAATGGACTCTTGCATAGCCGTGAATTTTGAAACGAGGGCAAAATACTTAGAAAAAATTCAATCCCGTGCCTGGCATTTAAAATTTCCTGACCGGAGGGGCATTAGTTTCCTGCCCGCCAGGATATGAACAAATGCAAAAAATCACGGCCGGTTGTTTACCTTCAGCAAACTTTTAAGAAGACACCCATGAATTACGAAGAACTGGTAAAGAATCACGCGGGCGAAATGATCGAAAAACTGCTGACTGAAGTGATCGGTAAAGATGCCGTGGAGATCCGTTTTGAATTCGAAGGCAATGAGCAATGGTCCGTGGTCACCATGCACATCTATGAGGAAGATAAAGAAATATCACTCAGATTACACGCCAACGACCGGTACGATCTGTATTTTGGTTATTATGATGATGCGGACGAGTTTTTCGAGATCATTCAACCGCTAACTCCTGAAGAAATAAAGATCATTCCGAAGGGGCTTCAGAAACTCATGGGGAAAGTACTGGCTGATGAGCAGGGTATGCGCCTGCCGGGGAATTTTCTTTCAAAATAAATCCTACCGGGTTATTGCGAAACTGCTTTTAAAATCCCTTTCTCCCAGATTTTTGCCAATTCCTTTGAACCTTCGGCATTGGGGTGCAAATAAAAAACGCCGTCCTTTCCCTGCTCCGGCTTTAGGAATGTCTTATATCCCTTTTTGAAGATCGCAAAGCCTGAGCGGTCACCCGCAAATACCTGGTTGGGATGGCTCATTTTATATTCCCGGACGATACTGTCTATCCGGGGAAAGTAACTCTCGAGTCTTTGCAGGCCTTCGTTCAGGTAGGTTGCACCATTGTGGGTATTGGGACTATACCAGGTTGGATACTGCAACACGAATTTAGCATCCGGGAATTGTTTCCTTAACGCCTCCATGATCGTTTCTATATTGCGCTTGTAATCTCCGGATGAAACCGGCGAACCGTTTGTTCCCGAAATGGCGCTGTCGTTCGTCCCCAGCATGATGGAAAATACGAGCATGGCCTCCTTCTCCTGCGCAAAGGCATTGGCCACTTCAAGCACTTTCGGGAAATCCGTAGCGGCCGACGGCAAAAAATCAAGGGTTGTATGTCCGCTGAATCCCCTGTTCGCAACATGTACAGAAACAATCTGATCATTCGCCTTCAGCATTTGTTCAACCAGCAGGGGTGTCGCTTCCTGGGAAGGATCCGCCAGGGCACTCCCCTCGGTAATGCTGTCCCCTATAAAGACGATATTGATTTTCTTCCCTTTGGTAAAGGAGAAAGACGCCAATAAGATGAACGACATCAGCAATAGATATTTTATAGTAAGTTTCATAAAAAAATGTATTAACAGTTGGGAGTTACAAATCATTGTTTTTGAGCGGGGTACTGCCCGCCCACCGGTGAGCTAACTCACTCTTG
>DASRLM010000731.1:0-2484 GCA_035648455.1 Puia sp.
GTTACCGGTAAAACTCAAAGTAATATTATAAATCTCCGATAAGGATCCTGAGTCCGACCAGGGCCAGGCAGAGGGCCAGTGCGCGTATGATTATTTTTCCTTTGATTTTATGGGACAAAAAAGCACCCAGTTGCGCGCCCGCAATGGCTCCCGCCCCTATTCCAAGTACCATTCGCAAGACTTGCGGGTCCTTATAATTACCTTCTATAATATGGGTTATTACGCTCACGGTAGCCATCACCGCCAAAATAAAATGCGAAGTTGCCGTAGCCACATAAACCGGGAAATTTAACCAGTTTACCAGGGCCGGAACATGGATGATCCCCCCGCCGATACCCAGCAGCGGGGACAGATAACCTACCAATATGCTGATGACAATGCCGTAATATTGGTTATAGGTATAAGCATAGGTTGTTCCTTCCCTATCCGTAATTACATGATGTTTATTAGGTTTCCGCACCTCCGGCATCTTATGACCATGCATACTGACCTGCTTTTTTGTAATAAACAAAAAGATGGCCAGTAAAATCAGCAGTATGCCGAAAATCATGTGAAAAGCGAGTTTTGGTATGTAAGCCGTTGAATAAACGCCCAAAATGGATCCCGGAATGGTAAACAGGGCAAAAACTATCCCGGCTCTAAAATCAATCCGGCCGGACCGGGCATAGGCAAAAGAACCGGAGATTGCATTGGCGGCAACAATGGCCATGGAAATGGCGGTGATGATGTCCGGAGAAAATTCGGGATGGGTGATGATGAGTATGGGGACCAGGATAAAACCACCACCGGCTCCAATCAGCGTGCCCAGCGTTCCGACCCCAAATCCAATCAACAATAATATCAGCAAATGATCCATACCCTGTTCTGATTTTTACTTTTCGCCCGGTGCTGTTGACCTGGCTGACCACCCTTCTGTATGCAGGCCACAAAAATAGGGTAAACAAATCAGGCCGTTTTTTACTTTTACAATTTTACTTCCCAACGATCATTTGGTTTGGTATTTGCGGATAACAAGCATAACAGTTAAAACGATAATCAAATGAAACGAGTAATTTTTACCCGCGCCGTTGCGCTCACCATGGCCGGTTTATTCCTGTGTTCCCTCGTCCACGCACAAGGGGATAAATCCAAAAGGCCCAGCCCCCCGGAAACCGCAACCGGAACGGCAGGCGGTGCAACCATCAGCATCAACTACAGCAGTCCGTCCGTTAAAGGAAGAAAGATCTGGGGCGGATTGGTTCCCTACGACAAAGTGTGGCGGGCCGGTGCCAACGAAGCAACAATCTTCGAAACGGACAAAGCCATTCAGGTGGAGGGCAAGCAACTGCCTGCCGGCAAATACAGCCTGTTTGCAACGCCGGGAGAAAATGAATGGACCATCATCCTGAATTCAGAAACCGGTCAATGGGGAATCAAAAGGTCGGGAGAGGCAAACCGCGATCCCGCCAAAGATGTGCTGAGTGTAATGGTCAAACCCGGCAAATCATCCGGCATGCAGGAAAAGCTTACCTATCAGGTAACGAGTCCCGGTTTTGTATTGAGCTGGGAGAATATTGAAGTACCGGTTTCAATTAAATAATTATTGCTGCCCGACTAAAGTCGGGTTAAAATCAGCTGTAATCCTTTGCTGCCAGGATTCCAGGTGGTCGGGGTCTACGACTGTGTCGGTTAAAGCGCCTGGACTGGAGATCATACCCAGCCTTGAAGATCCGCCCATGACCAAAAGCAGATTCGATTCTCAAATGGGACCGGGCGGTGCATTGCTGGTCGGGAGCCCGGAAGAAGTAGCGGAAAAGATTCTTCGGCATTCCGATGCCCTTGGCGGTATTTCCAGGCTCACTTTTCAAATGGACAGGGCCGAATTGCCGCATGAAAAACTGATGCACGCCATTGAACTAATTGGTACGCGACTCAAGCCCTTGCTATCCTGACCCAAAGCTGACGAGCGAGATAATAAAAAATCTCAATAGTTTTTGATTCGTGCTGGAAAAGTTTTAAAGTCCTTTCAATTTCAGCTATCCCGCATAAATCAACTCCGGCACTTCCTGGTATACCACCGCCTCATGCGGGTTATCGCGTTTCAGAAAATCTTTGTGCAAGGGAGTCGCAATCATTTCCGCCGTTGCTGTCTGGTAGTTGGCGATATCTAAAATATCCTGATCAGCGAGGTCTTTATAGAGCCAGGACTCCGCAAGATTGCCCGGCAGGATCGTGGGCATCCTCTCCTTGCTGTTGTGGATCTGTTTCATCAGGGTATTGGCTTCGGTGGTGATGATCGCAAATGTATTGATCGTGATTTTTGTATCCTGATCCGTCCAGGGATTGTAAATTCCCGCCATAAAGAATTCCGGCTGATCTTTCATCCGGACCCAGTATGGAAATTTTTCCGGCGTCTTTAACAGCTTGCCGCTTTTCCCGACGACCTGGACATGACGCCACTCGTAAAAGCCATTGGACGGTATGAGACAGCGGCGGTGCAGGGCC
>DASRLM010000732.1:0-2135 GCA_035648455.1 Puia sp.
CCGGACAATATAAGATTGCCTGATCTCATTAACTGTAATTTCATCTATTCTTTTCCCGTTATACTGATAAGGGATCATGCAGGTAAGGTTGCTGCTGTCTTTTAAGGAAGAATGTATGTTAAAAGTTAAAACGCCTTTTGCCCATTGAATATATTCAAATCCCGCGTTCTCTTTTACTTTCAGATAATCAAGCAACCGCTGTTCCGTCCAGACGGGGATCTTTTTATCATTGGCATAATCCAGCATTTTCATGAGGGGAATCTTTGAAAAAAAGTATTCTGCGTTGTGCGCCTTAACACAAATAAAGGAATACACTTCCTGGTTCATGCTCCTGTCCATCAGCCCCTGGAAACAATGCAAGTATCCATCCTGATCTTTATTTTCCATGTATTGCTGGTCGTATACATTATTCAGTTGCTGATACAGATTGATTATGCGCCCCTGCCCATCGGCAAATTTCATAACCAGTCCGCTTCCGGTATAGTTGCCCTGGCCGGTGCCCATGGCTCCAAGGAAATGACCCTGATTGGAAAAATTATCGTAATGGGCATAATTGCAATCCAGTCCCACACCGTTTTGTTGTTCTATATCTGCCTGTGCCGCGAAGTTTAAGGAACCGTCCGCATTTTTTCCGCACCAGACAAACCAGTGATTGACCACCGTATGCATCGACGGAATATGATACCCGCTGTTCAGCCTGCCCAGCAACGCTTTGTATACACTGTCCATGGTTTTCCAGTCGGGATTTACGGCCTGTCTGGTGTCATCGGGATGTCCTGATATTTCAAAACCTTTTTTTCTCCAGGCACTTATCCATTTCTCCGAAATCAAATCTGTTTCCTTAACGTACAGGGTCATTTTTTCTCCTTTGGAATCAACATCCGCAAACTGGGGTTGAAACTCCGCCTCCTTTGAATCCTCCCCGTCGTTATTGAGCGTTACCAAACACTTCAGGGTATCCGGGAAATACCAGAACCGGGGAAGCGGCTTACGGTACCGGGTCATTTTTTCGATGCCGTGGGATAACAGGCGCATCTGTTCGTCCGCCTGGTTCAGCGTGTTTTTGGATGTATCGACCCACCCATCCGTAAACATATCCATGGCGCGTATACCGGTAATTCCATCCTTCTCCTGTGCCGCAAAACGATAATTTCCCTGTCGAGTATATACTATGCTTTTGGGCAGGTTATACAGGAAGGCCATAGTATGACCCTTACCAAAATCATTTTCAACCACTGCCGGATAGGCCGTCGCCGAAACGGCGTTTTTAAATAAGCCGGCAATTTTTTTTGCACCGTTTAAAACATACGCATCGGCAGAACCATGAATCTGCAGGGTTTGAGCGGAAATTCCCCGGCCGGTTTCAGTTCCCGCATCTATCGACAGGTAAGCATCTTCCAGGGTATCTCCGGCATCCTGGATACCGAAAATATCTTTCATTTTTTTATCCGGTTTGAATGCAATTAAATTTCCGCCGTTCCGCACGTAAGCGGCAAACAGATCCCGCTGTGCATCGGTCAATACATTTTCCGTGAGCAGGATCAGATCAAACTGCTGTATATAAAGCAGGGAAATTTTTGGATCCGTAAGGGAGTCCATCTCATATTCAGCAAAACCTTCGGTTTGTAAGATTTCGGCGGCAAAGGATCCAAAATTGCTGTCTTCCGCAATCACCAGGATGGGATGCGGGGAACGGGGAGCGGCCTGCAGGGTAGAAAATAGAAGAAAACATGCAACAAACCCCGCAGCTTTTAAATAATTATTTACACAATACATTTCCACTGACTGCCATTTATTTTCCGACTAGTGTAAAAACACTGTTAGCCGGAATCAATTTTGAAAAACTGCCGCGGGCAACCGGTACATCCGGCGCCTGTGAAAAATTATGCTGCTCATCGGTAAAATAATATTTCAGGGAAGAAAAAGCAGAAAGGCCTTTTAGCATCCCGTCCAGCGTCTGTGCCTGTTTGCTGTTGTTCTTTCCCGTTATTACTATCGTTCCGTCTGAAGGATTTAAAAATGCCGAGATGACCATGTTGGGAAGTTTGGTAGAAATATCAATCCTTTTGAAGCCCGGTTTCACAAATTTATACAACTGTTTGAATACATAATAATGGGGCCGCACGGTATACACA
>DASRLM010000733.1:0-3072 GCA_035648455.1 Puia sp.
ATTAAAACCCCTGGATGAAATTTTATAACGTCAGGAGATTATTGTGTTTGGTTTTTGGGATTTTGTTTTCGCTGCCTGGCTTGAACGCACAGGTAAAGGAACCCTTTGAGCCCATCCACAACGGGAGCTTTTCTGCTGAAAAGGTAATGCAGTCGCCCGATCCCCTCATCACATATCGCTGGCAGAACCCAGGCCTGACAGATTCGCTTCAGATTTATACACTTCAGCCCGTTTTGGTTAAAGCGCCGGATTCATTTGCCGTTCCTCCGGTTAACCGGATAAATGCGGATGGCATAACCGTTACCGGAAAAGGAGATATTTTTTTTGACTTTGGCGTTGAAAGCGCCGGCTGGCTTGAGTTTGAAAGTGATGATTTGCAGGATACCGTCGAGATGAGTATCAGCGAATACAATGAACCGGCCATCGTAAATGAAGGGGCTCAAAATCCTGTAAAAACGAAAGCGCCGGTGAAGTATGGCCATTCCTATCGTCTTGAGCTCAACGACCAGTTATATGAGGGCGTGCGTTTTGGATGGATTCACATCAGAAAATTTACAAAGACCTGGCATATTAAAGATATCCGGTTGATTTGCCAGGTTCATCCAACCAACTACCAGGGCAGCTTTTGGTGTAACGATACCCTGCTCACGCGCATCTGGTACACCGGCGCGTATACGGTTAAGCTCAATCTGTTGAAAGATTATTTTGGCGCCATTCTGATGGAACGAAGCGACCGGCAATCCTGGACAGGCGATGCTTATCCTGCCCAGGCCGCGGCATTGGTCGCATTTGGCAATTACGATATGGTAAAGGCGAATCTCTTCTTTACGTCTTCACAGCAAAACAACGGCATTCCGTCTTACTCACTGTATTGGGTTTTGAGCCTGATCGATTACGTTTATTATAGCGGGGACACTGTTTTTTTTAACCAGCTCGCTGCAAATGCTGATAAGCGGCTTACCGAAGCCTATCTGCAATACGATAGTCTGCCTCATCCGGGCTATATGGGCTGGGATGAACGCCTGGGGGCAGGATTTGAAAATTCACAGGCTCAGGATGCAAAGGACACCTATCGGATGTTGTGCATAAAAACCTGGAGCCGGTTTGCAATTTCCGTGAAGTGTGCAGGAAATGAAGAGAATAGGCATTTGGCTGACAAATACGAAAAATATGCAGCGACTAAGGCAATGGGGTTAAATGACGAGACCCTGAGCCGGTTTAATGTGCATGCCTTATCCGAGGCCGTTGATGGCAACAGGATAGGAAAAACAAGACTGGCCCGATACGAAGCGCAAATATTCAGGGATAGAAACAACCGGCTGTCTTACTCGCCCTTCAATCAGTATTTCATCATACAGGCCATGGCGACAGCCGGCTATTATCCTGAGGCCATGGCAACAATCAGAGATTGCTGGGGAGGACAGATTCATTACGGGGGCACCAGTTTTTTTGAAGTTTACCGGCCGTCCTGGAACGATATTTTAAAACCCAATGATGCGCCGCCCAACAATCAATGCGGATACACAAGTCTTGCCCACCCATGGAGCTCGGGCGTTACCCAGTGGCTGAGCGCGGAAGTGCTGGGTATTAAACCGGTTGAGCCCGGCTATAGAATTTTTACCATCCTTCCGCACCTGGCAGCAGGAATTACGAAAGTGAAAGGAGAGATGCCTACGCCGCATGGTATAATAAAATCTTCCTTCGATGGGGTGAGCGGCGATTATACCATGACTATTCCTCCCGGAACTACCGCATCGCTTATCGGCATTCCCAAAACGGGCAGAAATATAAATGCCATTGGGTTAAACGGCAGATGGGTATACCGGAGAGGAAAGGATCAGTTGAAAAGAAACAACGACCTGCAGGAGGATGACGAATTCCTGTATCTGCAAAATCTGCGGTCCGGGACCTATCATATCAGAGTCCGCTATGATGGCAAAGAAAGGCAAAGGATAATTCCTGCCGGGGAGGATCAATGGAAATTTGCCATCAGCCATTTTAAAGAAGACAGCATTACATCCGGTAACTGGCAGGCGCATTATGGTAAAGAAGGTTATTATTTTTTCGGCGATGCGGGGAAGGGAAATATGAATAAACTACCGCCTTATCTGCAATCAGTGACCACCCGATTGGATTCGACTGTAATCTGGGATTCAGCAAATGCTGATGCGCGAGCCATCAGTATCGGATGGCCGCGCAGGGCCGCTGCAATGGTTACCCAGGATCCTCGTCCCACTTTGCAAACGATCACCATTGATGTTGTTGAAAAAGATACGCTGCTGCATACCCTGTCGCTTTATTTTGTGGATTATGACCGGCAGCACCGCAGAAGCGCAATGGAAATCTTTAACCTGGATAATCTTAATATTATAGCTCCCGTCCAATTGATAAGCCATTATGAAAATGGAAAATACATCCGCTTTTCCTGTAAAGGATCCATACGCATAAGAATTAACCAGGTAAGAGGAACCAATGCCGCGGTGAGCGGTTTGTTTTTCGATTAGTAATTTATGCGTGATTTGGTTAGGTTTGTCTTAGTCAATTTTATTTAATACCCGCAGGTTATGAGCATGAAAAGAAGAAAATTCCTCAAACTGGCTTCACTGACAACGGCCGCTCTGCCCCTGGGTGCACTGGCAAAAAGAACGGCATTACTGAATGGCGCCCCTGCATTTTTGGAGGGCCAGGATACTTTATTTGAGATATTCAGAAGTCCTCAGAACAAGTACCGGCCTTTTGTACGCTGGTGGTGGAACGGAGACCGCGTAACCAAAGAGGAAGTGCTGCGTGAACTGGACGTGATGCAGAAAGCAGGTATCGGCGGGGTGGAAATCAATCCTATAAAATGGAATGAGCAGGACGATGCGGTGGGCATAAAAGAATTAACCTGGGGCAGTGATGAATGGCTGGAGGTTGTGGAAACGGCTGTAAAAGGGGCTAAGGAAAGGGGCATGACCTGTGATATGATTGTTGGTTCCGGCTGGCCTTATGGCGGTGAATTTGTTCCGCTGGCGGAGCAATCGCAGATCATGCTGCTCGGAACAAAAAACCTGGAGGGCGGAAAGGAATATC
>DASRLM010000734.1:0-7711 GCA_035648455.1 Puia sp.
CATTTACCCTGATTTTCAGTTGCCTGATGGGAATCATTTATGCCATGGCAAAACAACTGCAACAAAGGAATAAGGCCAGCTGGTAAAAAAATACCAGGCATTCAAATGTTCAGCAGCGATGGCTTACGTGCATGGATCTCCAGGACGAGCTCGCCGAAAATGGTATTGGCCCACGCAAACCATTTCCGGGTAAATTTCTTCGCCTCGTCTTTAAAGAAAGATTCATGCATGAATCCGGTACCCGCATTAGACGCGATCAGCCATTGCAAACATTTTTTTATCTCGGTGTCGCCGGAACTCGTCAAAGCCCTCATGATGATGCCCAGCGGCCAGATCATATTCAGGCCCGCGTGGGGGCCGCCAATGCCCTCCGCGGCGCTGCCTTTAAAAAAGAAAGGATTTTCATCCGACAACAGCAGCTTCCTGGTATTCTGGTAAATCACATCTTCCTTAGGCAACGCCTTCAAATAAGGCAGCGATAAAAGGGAAGGGACATTCGCATCATCCATTAAATTAAAACTGCCAAATCCATTGACCTCATAAGCATATACTTTTCCAAATTCCGGATGGGCAGTTACCGCATATTGTTTTAATGCCTTTTCCACTTCTTCAGCCAGCTGGGAACAGGCATTGGCAAGGCTGTTATCATGACTGACCGCCGCCAGCATTTCAGCAGCCCGCCTGAGTGAAACAACCGCAAAGAAATTTGATGGAATCAGGAACGGAAAAATAGTGGCATCATCACTCGGACGGAACATAGAACAGATGAGGCCTACAGGTTTTGATGGATAACCATATCCGCCCAGCGGGAGACTGTCCGTTGCAAATGCCGTGGTGCGTTCAAAATGATATGGCCCTGCCGAAGTCTTCCGCTGCTGTTCCCTGAACGTTCTGAGTATTGTTTTGACCGCTTCTTTCCATTGTTCATCAAATGGAGCCGTATCCCCGCTGATTTTCCAGTATTCATGGGCAAGCCTGATGGGATAACACAGGGAATCGATCTCCCATTTCCGCTCGTGAATGCCCGGCTTCATATCCGTGATGTCCGTCTTTTTCCATTCACTCAGTTTGGTTTCGTCTTTATAAAACGCATTTGCATAAGGATCCAGGAGAATGCACCTGGTTTGCCGGTTGATCACACCCGCTATCAGTTGTTGTAGTTTTTTATCCTTCTGAATCAGCGGAAGATACGGCCAAACCTGTGCGCTGCTATCCCGCAACCACATGGCATCTATATCACCGGTGATGACGTAGGTATCCGGCCGGCCATCACGCATACCAAAATCAACCGTGGTGTCCAGGGTATCCGGGAAACAATTTTCAAACAACCAACCCAGTTCCTTGTTGGACAAGCTACTTCTCATCCGGACAATCGTTTCTTCTACTGCTTCGCTGGTAAACCGCCGGTCCTGCATTTTCGGACGCATGCTTTCCCATTCATCCCTTCCACGGGCAAAAACAGGTACATTAGGCATGGCCAGCCCCATGGTCATGACCCCGGCCGATCTGATAAACTTTCTTCTGCTGGTCATATTCGCAAACTTTTAATTTTTCTCCTGAATCCACGCAATACACTAAACTAAAATATTATTCTGACAGCATTAAAAACAATTCCTGCAAACAGCCATAGTTTTATAATTTTGCGCTGCAATTACCACCCATGAAAGAAAGGCTGAAGAATTTATCCGGACAATTGGCAGGTGATCTCTATACCGACGATACCATGCGGACACTCTATGCCACCGACGCATCGGCCTACCGGGAGATGCCACTGGCTGTGGCCATACCAAAAAATGATGACGACCTTAAACTCCTGATTGATTTTGCAGCAAAGAACCAGACTTCCCTGATCCCGAGAACCGCCGGCACTTCCCTTGCCGGACAGGTTGTGGGCAGCGGCATCATCGTGGATGTCTCCAAAAATTTCAACCGGATTCTGGAGCTGAATGTTCACGAACATTGGGTTCGGGTTCAGCCGGGCGTGATCAGGGACGTGTTGAATTTGTATTTACATCCGCACGGCTTGTTTTTTGGTCCGGAAACATCCACGGCAAACCGCGCCATGATGGGTGGCATGGTGGGCAATAACTCCTGTGGCTCCAATTCGGTTGTTTACGGCAGTACACGGGAACACCTGTTGGAAGTCACGGCCCTGCTCAGCGATGGTTCAGAAGTTGTATTCAAATCGCTCAGCAGGGAGGAATTCAACCGGAAATGCGAAAATCAAAACCTGGAAGGGAATATATAAAAAACAGTAAGGTCCCTGCTCGCCAATCCCGGCAATCAGGCTGAAATAACCAGGGAATTTCCAAAGAAAAGTATTGAAAGAAGGAACACCGGGTATGCTTTGGATCAACTGATGGATGCCGCTCCTTTTTTTGAAGGCCGGCCGGATTTTAATTTCTGCAAACTGATCGCTGGTTCGGAAGGAACGCTGGCGATCCTGACGGAAATTAAATTAAATGTGGTTCCACTTCCCCCGGCAGAAACGGGATTGCTTTGTGTCCATTTCAACAGTATTGATGAATCTTTACGGGCAAACCTGATTGCGTTAAAATACAAACCAAGCGCCAGTGAACTGATCGACCATTATATACTGGAATGCACTAAGGAGAATATTGAACAAAGCAAGAACCGTTTTTTTGTTCAGGGCGATCCGGGCGCCATCCTGGTGATTGAATTCAGAAGGTCCGGAAGGGCTGAAATCACGGAAATAGCGGGGAAGGTGGAAGCGGACATGAGGGCAGCCGGCCTGGGCTATCATTTCCCTTTATTATTTGGAGAAGACAGCAAAAAAATATGGAATCTGCGCAAAGCCGGTCTGGGGCTGCTGGGCAATCTGCCCGGCGATGAAAAAGCGGTGCCCGTGGTGGAAGATACCGCTGTGGATGTAAACGATCTGCCCGGCTACATCAGCGATTTCAATAAGATCCTGGAAAAATACAAACTGCGTGCCGTTCACTATGCGCATGCGGGCTCAGGCGAAATCCATCTGCGACCCATCATTAATTTGAAAACCAGGGAGGGCAATAAACTTTTCAGAACCATTGCGCAGGAAATTGCCACCCTTGTTAAAAAATACAATGGCTCGCTCAGTGGGGAACACGGAGATGGAAGGCTCCGGGGTGAATTCATCAAACAAATGGTGGGCACTAAGAACTACGAATTGTTTAAAACCATTAAACGCACCTGGGATCCGGCTAATATTTTTAATCCACACAAGATC
The DNA here is from genome assembly GCA_035648455.1 of Puia sp. GTDB lineage: Bacteria > Bacteroidota > Bacteroidia > Chitinophagales > Chitinophagaceae > Puia. The sequence goes on from DASRLM010000734.1 coordinate 3,227, forward strand.
GTGGATACCCCGCCGATGAATACCATGTTGCGGTATACGCCAGGTCAAAAAACACCGGATTTCAAAACGGTATTCCGGTTTAAGGGCCAGAATATCTTACAGCATGCCGAACAATGCAATGGCTCCGGCGACTGCCTTAAATCACATTTATCCGGCGGCACCATGTGTCCGTCTTATATGGCCACCCGGAATGAAAAAGATTCCACCAGGGCAAGGGCGAATATCCTGCGGGAATTCCTGACCAATTCCCAAAAGATAAACCGGTTCGATAACCAGGAGATCTATGAAGTGATGGATCTCTGTCTGAGTTGCAAGGGCTGTAAATCTGAATGCCCTTCCAATGTGGATGTGGCCAAGCTGAAGGCTGAATTCCTGCAGCAATACCACGATGTTCACGGTGTGCCCTTCCGCTCCAGGATGATCGCCAACTTCAACAGAGCTTCCCGCATAGGATCCATTGCGCCCGGAATGTATAATTTCATGATGACCAATGCGGCCATCAGCGGACTGATCAAACGCATATTGGGCTTTGCCGGAAAACGTTCCATGCCCACCCTGCATAATACAAGCCTGGGAAAATGGTATAGGAGCAGAAAGCATCCGGCCTTCAATCCGGCGGCAAAAAAGAAAGTGTATCTGTTCTGTGACGAATTTACCAATTACAACGATACGGAAATCGGCATCAGGGCCATCCTGCTGCTGGAAAAGCTGGGATATACGGTCGTGATACCGCCGCACGAAGAAAGCGGCCGGGCCTGGATGTCCAAAGGACTTATCCGGGCGGCTAAAAAGATTGCGAATAAAAATATTGCCTCTTTAAGTAAACTGGTAACTGCGGAAACGCCTTTGATTGGCATTGAACCAAGCGCCATTCTTACTTTCCGCGATGAATACATTGACCTGGCGGAAGACGAAAACCTGGAAGCAGCAAAATATCTTGCTAAAAACGTTTTCTTAATAGACGAATTTATTGCGGGGGAAATCGAACGGGGAAATATCGACCGGTCTGTTTTTACAAAAGAAAAACGGTTAATCAAACTTCATGGGCATTGCCAGCAGAAAGCCTTGTCATCCCTTTCTGCGTCCCTTAAAATACTTTCTTTCCCCGAAAATTATACAGTAGAAAACATTCCTTCGGGTTGTTGCGGAATGGCCGGATCCTTTGGATTTGAAAAAGAGCATTATGATCTTTCCATGCAAATTGGTGAGCTGGTATTATTGCCGGCAGTCAGAAGCCAGCCGAAGGATGTTATCATTGCCGCAACCGGCACCAGTTGTCGGCACCAGATAAAAGACGGCGCCGGGAGAATAGCGCTGCATCCTGTTGAGATATTGTTCCAGGCGCTTGAAAAATAAGTTATAAATCGCCCTGTACGCTTCTTTTTTCTTCCAGTTCACCTGTAATTTCAAGTACCCGTTTTTCAGAGAGCGGATATAATGCAATAAAAAAAACAGATATCAGGGCTCCTGCTGCAGGCAGAAAACTCAGCATAAGCCTGATTCCGGATTGCACCTCCGATCCCTGAACCACATTCGCCTTAAATCCAAAGGCTCCGAGCAACCAGCCGGTGAGCGCCCCGCCGATTGTCCAGCCCAGCTTTTGAGACATGGAAGAAGAAGAGAATATCAGACCCGTGGCCCGTCTTCCGGTTTTCCATTCGGAATAATCTACGATATCTGCATACATGGACCACAACAGCGGAAATATTATGCCCGCGCAAATGCTGATGAAGAACTGAAAGACAAATATCAATATGATCTGATGCGAATCAAACCAGTAAAAAATAACACTCAGCACAGAAGCCATACTCATGGCAAAAAGAAAGGTTTTCTTTTTACCCACTTTGTTGGCTATCGGAGAAGCCAATATTACCCCTATGATATTGGCTGCCTGTCCCATAGTCAGGTATAAGGTGGACCAGCTGATAACCGTGGTCCCCACCTTAAAAGCTTCCGTATTCTGAATAACGTATTTAAAATAATAAATGGCGGCCCCATCACGGATAGAGTTAAAGATCAATGCCGCTACCCCGGCGCCCAGCAATATCCACCAGGGTCTGTTTTTGACCAAATCACTGACATCGCTCTTTAAGGATGGTTTTTCCGATTTCAGCGGTTGCACCCTTTCTTTCACCCAGGAAAAACAGAGTATGAAAATCACTACACAGAGTACCGCGATCACCAGAACAGCCAACTGCCAGCCCGACCTGGCATCCACGATCCCTCCGGCCTTTTTACTGAATATATTCACCAATGGCTCGATGAGTGCCAGCGCAATCAGACTGCCTATAAAAGCAAAAGCCATCCTGAAAGAAGCGAGGATATTTCTTTGTTTTGGATCTGCTGAAATTACACCCAGTAAAGAAGCATAGGGAACATTGATGAGTGAATAGATCATCATCATCAATGAATAGGTGATATAGGCATATATCAGCAGACCCGTTCCGGAAAAAGAAGGTACGGTAAAAGTAAGTACGCCGATTATTCCAAAAGGAACGGATACATAAAGCAGATACGGACGGAATTTTCCCCATTTGGATTTGGTCCGGTCAGCGATGACGCCCACTACCGGGTCAAAAAAAGTATCCCAGATGCGGGTGATCAATATCATGGTACCCACTGCCGTCGCAGCAATTCCAAATATATCGGTATAAAAAAACAGCAGATAGATGCTAAACAGTTTCCAGAACATGGACGAAGCCATGTCCCCAAAACCATATCCTATCCGCTCTTTCAGTTTAATCCCTTCTGCCATAATTTTTTTCGGCTGCTTTATTATCCGGACCGGAAGGCCATATATTCAGGAAAAATAAAGATAATCCCATTAACCCGGCGCCCCATTCTATAATCATCCTGTTGTGATACTTTTTTAGCCAATTCCCCCTCGCCAGATCCCTTGCTCCGGAACGTCTTCACCCTTGGCCTGTTAACGCTGAATTTTTGTTAATTTTTCCAATGTTATAATAGAAAGTGGTTCTACCTTAGAAGTCAACCAAACTGAAAGGAAATGAAAAACACCAACTCAAACACATCAAACCCGAGAAGGGACTTTATCGGGAAACTGGCTGCCGGAGCAGCCGCCATGGGTATGGCGTCCATCGTCGCGCCCGTAAATGCAGTCGCCGGCACGGAAATGCCTGTCTATACCGCAGGTGATCCGGAAGCCTGGCTCGCCAGGATAAAGGGAAAACACCGTATCGCATTCGACGTTACCCATCCGAATGAAACGATGCCCTTCGCATGGCCCAAGGTTTTCCTGATGACCAATGGCGCAGCGGCAAAGGACTGCAGCGTAGTGGTGATTTTACGCCATGATGCAATACCCTTTACCATGAACAGTGATCTCTGGGCAAAATATAAATTCGGTGAATTATTTAAGATCAATGATCCGCTCACGAAGGCACCTGCGGTTCGCAATCCTTTCTGGGAACCGAAAACCGGCGACTATACCGTTCCGGGTATCGGGAATGTGGATATCGGCATCAATCAACTGATGCAGGAAGGTGTGCTGTTCTGCGCATGTGATGTTGCCATCACGGTGTTCAGCGCCGTAACCGCTGCCGGTATGAATGGGAATGCCGCGGAAATAAAGAAGGAATGGGAGGCTGGCCTGCTGCCTGGTGTTCAACTGGTACCATCGGGTGTATGGGCCGTTGGCCGGGTGCAGGAGCATGGCTGCTCCTATTGTTTTGCCGGTTAAGTTATTTTTTTTGTGCAAATAACCAGTGCAATAAATCCGGTTCGGCAAATGCATTGTCCCAACTATTGTGTCCGGCTTCCGGATACTCGGTATATTTTGCATTTTTTGCTCCGGCATCCTGCAATGCTTTAATCAGGTTGCGGTCGGGCTGCGGGTTAACCACATTGTCTTTTGCGCCATGGAATATCCATACCGGAATATGGGAAGCTTTCTGTACATACAGATCCACATTCACCTGCCCGCAAATGGGAAAGGCAGCAGCAAAATACCGGGGATAATGAACCACCAGATCATAAGTGCCAAATCCGCCCAGCGATAATCCGCCCAGGTATATCCTCTTTTTATCGACCCTTTTATGATCTGCGAGACTGTCCATCAAAAGCTTCACCAGCCTTTCCGGAGTGGTCAGTTCCCCCAGATTTAGCTGCTTATTAAATGCGGCTGAGGTGTCCCGGTGATGCGGAAAGCTTGACCAGGCTGTATTCAGCGGGCATTGCGGAAAGATCACGACCGCTGGAAACTGACTGCGGAGTTCCGGTTTGAGAAAAAGATCGCCCCCATGAACCAGCTGAAGGGCATTGTCGCTGCCCCGCTCCCCCGAGCCATGCAGGAATACCAGCAGCGGGTAACGTTTCCCTTTCTCTGCATTTTCCGGATAAAGTATCCGGTAGCGGAGGGTGTCGCCATTGCGGATAAAGAGCGCTCTTTGATACAGGCTGCTGTCCTGGGCACACAGCATATTAACGCAGGATAATAGCGTGGTAAATAAAAGGATCCTTTTCATG
>DASRLM010000735.1:0-4771 GCA_035648455.1 Puia sp.
CTATAGCAGCCGGCATTTTATTGATCGCCTGCATCAATTTCACAACACTTTCCATTGGCCGCTCGGCAAGCCGGGCAAAAGAAGTAGGCGTCCGCAAAGTTATTGGCGGGAGCAAAAAAGCCTTGGTGCTTCAGTTTCTAACGGAGTCCTTATTGCTTGCTTTTCTTTCCACATTTATCGGCCTGCTGGTGGCCAACCTGCTTTTACCGTATTTCAACCAGTTGTCCGGGAGGCAGTTGAGTTTCTCTTTGGCACAATTTCCTCAATTAACCGGCCTCCTTGCAGCATTGGTGCTGATGGTGGGTTTGCTCTCAGGATGCTACCCCGCTTTGATCCTATCAGGCTTTAACGCTGTGGACGTGTTGAAGGCTAAAATAAAATTAGGAGGCGCCAATTTGTTTACGAAGGCATTGGTCACTTTTCAGTTTGTTCTTTCTACAGGGCTCATCATATCTGCTATCATCGTTATGCAGCAGTTGCGCTATATGGAGTCACGGAACCCCGGTTTTGAAAAGGAAAATGTAGTGCAAATTAAGGCATTGGGCGTAGCAGACACCAGACCGATCTTTTCAATGCTGAAGCATGAGCTATCCGGGAATCCTCAAATTGTCCGGACCGCCAGCACGGACAATGGATTGGGGGAAAGGGAAGGAATGAGTTTTACAGGATTTGAATATTACGGAAAGCCCATAATGGTTTCCCAATTTTATATTGACCCGGACTTTATACCAACATTGGGCATGCGTTTGCTGGCAGGAAGAAATTTTGACCCCGCGATGGCTTCAGACACGGTGAACAATATTATTATCAACGAATCGATGATGAACAAATTGGGTTGGACGCCTGAAAATGGCATCGGCCAGTCATTGAAAGGGTATGAAAACTTTGGCGTCCATAATCCCAAAGTGATCGGCATTGTCCGCGATTTTAATTACCAGGACCTCACGCACTCGGTGGAACCCTTACTGTTTCATCAGTTCGCCGCATCAAAAAGAAATCCCTGGCATTTTTTTGTGCGGATAAGAGCCGGCGATCCTTCTGATGCTTTGGCATCAATCAAGTCAGCATGGAAAAAAATTGCTCCGGATTATCCTTTGAAATATAGTTTTCTCGATGAAGACCTTGACCGCTTTTTTAAATCAGAAGCAAGACTGAGCGATATCATTGGATGGGCAGGAGGAATTGCCATTTTTCTGGCATGCCTTGGCCTGCTGGGGCTTTCCGCGCTTGCCGTTGCTAACCGCACCAAAGAAATCGGGATCCGCAAAGTGTTGGGCGCATCGGTTTCAACTATCATCAGTCTGATTTCAAAAGATTTTTTAAGGCTTGTTATAGCAGCTTCCCTCATTGCAACACCAATAACATGGTGGTTAATGAACAGATGGCTGCAGGAATATGCATACAGGATAAATATTGAATGGTGGGTTTTTGGCATGTCCTGCTCAGCCATCATTTTTGTAGCATTGCTGACTGTATGTTTTCAGACTACTAAGGCAGCTATAACTAACCCTGTGAAGAGTTTAAGAACCGAGTAATATTTTCTCAATTGTGCAGGATTAACTGGTGTCCGCCCGCTACCTAAACAGCACGCCATTTTGTCTGTTCTGGTATCAGATTCCTTTCATATTCGTTCTGGTTTTATATCGAAGTTCTTTTGGAGTTCTATTGCTGTTCTATTGGAAATACCAAAAGAACTTCAAAAAAACTGCAATAGAAATGCAATAGGAATATATAACGAATATGAAAGGATGGAGCCTCAACATCAGTATCTTATAAAGAAAAAACAATCCCGGCAGGCGTATCAATGCCCCGTGTTTTTTGTTCTGTAATTTGCAATGCCAGAATGGCGGTGGACGATGGAACCAGGCCGGGGTTCGATGGCATACACGTGATTAGTAAAAGCTCACTGTTTTTATTAATACCGAACCGCGACTTCCAGGCGTTGTCTGGCTCTCACGATTTGTTCCTGAGAGAATGAGATTATTATTTTCCCGTTGACCATGGCTTGCTTCGCCGAAACAGGCTGCCCATCAAGATTAACTTCAATAGCGGACCCGCCGGAGATTACCGCCGGAGAAAAATTCAATTTGTTCAGGCGCAAACGCCCCCACTTGACCTCTATGATCTCCCGTTGGGAATTGTTTTTCACCTGCTGACTTATGCTTCCCCAGCCTTCAGCAGCGGAAAAGAAACATTTGAACTGACCGGAAGAAAGCCGGGGCGAAAAACTCATTTTACCTGCCGGTCCATCGTATTCAAAACCACTCAGCGAAAGCAAAATATTCCAGGATTGCATGGACCGAACATAATGATCCGAGCCCTCAATTTCATTCCAGGGATTACGTTTTATTCCATCATAACGGTCGTTAACAGCGCGGACCATGGTAAGCCCTTCCTTCACCAGTCCTTCGTTGATCATATCACATGCTGCTTCGTATTCGAGGCCACACCAGACATCTGATTTATCCCATGTATTTTCAAATGACCGTTCAAAACCATAATCAGGCATTTTAAGCGGACTTTCAAAATTGCGAGGTTTCCCCAGCGGCCAGCTTCCATTGATCATGGCGCCTTCGCCGGCTGCTGCCAGTGTTCTGTTGAGTGGCTTTTCAAGATCATATACGGTTGAAATATCCGGGGTCCAGTTGTAAAGAAAAATATGCTGTGCCGCCATCTGGCATTTCTCAGCCGGAAGAATATATCCTAATCCGAGTTGATGGGCCCAGTTCTGCCCAAAGAGCTGCTGCGCATCGCAGGATGAGCTGGCAAAATAATCCGGTTCGCCTTTATCAAAGGCTTCCGTATAACCCTTCGCATTTTCCTCCATATCTTCCGGTGAGGCAAATCCGCTGTTCGTTTCGGTACCACCGAAGCCATTTGGATAGAGATGAACAAAGTATTCTCCATTCCACATATGTGTGCTCATAAAAGTTTGTCCCTTTTCAAAAATAACATGGTACCGGTCCGCGAGCTTCTCCTCCCCTTCGATCCGCGCCATTTCTTCTGCAGCACGCAATGCCGCCAGATACAGGCTGTTGTTATAGGGATTGGGACCATACCACATCGGATCCCAGAATGTTTGAAGATCTTCGAGTACGCCATTGGGCTCCACGCCAATCCCACCGCCGTCCCTGAATAACAGATAGCCAATGACGTGTTTTGCCTTATCCCAAACGGAGTCAAGAAAATGACGGTCCGGTGACATCAGGTGTTCACGGTATAATTTCAACACGTATCCACTCTGCGCATCCGATGCGTAAGAATTTTCCGCATCGGGAGAGGCTCCGTCGTGGCCGCGGAAATTGATGCGGCCTGAAGAGCTGAACCCAATGCTGTCGTTCAAATCCTGCATTAACCGCTCAGATCGTTCCAGCTCCGGAAAGAGCTTTGAAATGGCCGTCACAAAATTATATACGTGTCCCGTTGATCCGGGACAAAAACCAATTCCTTCATAACCGTACATCCTGCCATTTTCCCAGACTTCGATGTTGCCGCAGGCCAGCGTGGAGAGCGGCATCGTGATCCGGTTGGCCAGCCAGTAAGGCAGGGTATTGTCAAAATAAGTATCGTGAAAAAGTTTTGTATCCTGATAGAGTTGGTTAAAGTTCGCCGATATGTAGCTGGCTACTTCAAAAGAATTGTTGTACCAGTTATTATACAGGTGACCCGCAAATCCGGTGTGCCCAAAATTGCTTTCATAAAAATCAGGAAAATACCAGGTCACTAGAAAGCTGATTGTCTTCGTTTCTCCGGGAACCAGCATTAACTCCGAACTGATTTCGCCTCCCCAGGTTTTCATGGAAGCCATACTGCTTTCTCCGGAACGCTTCATTTTTCCCTGCTTCAAGTTATTGAAACATGCTTCTGACGAACGACAATCTGCCGATGCAAATGCCTTGTCATCCAGAACACTCAGGGACAAGTCGCCATATTGAGGGCTGCCATTCCCCCTGGGGACGAATTTGTCCGTGCCCGTGCTTACTGCAGGATTTTTACTTACTGCTTCATCCGTTCCGAGTAAAATACCGGTTAGTCCCGGACCATGCATTATCTTATTCAGATCATGGTCGTCCAACTGCGAGAAGCGGTCATTCTGCAGACAACCCGCAATGGTTACCTCTACCGTTTTATTGCTGCTGTTGGTTACCGTAAACCGTTGTATGGTTACCGGATTGGCCGAACTGCGAAGACTTAATGGAACAAAAGGCGAAAAAACTTCGGCGCTGATATGGACAGGCAGTTCTTCGCCCGACTTGCGGTAATCCAGGGTGGCTATGGGATATTCCCCAATAAACCCGAGACTGTCAAAATCCTTCCGGTTCAGCCGCAGGCATTGAGCAGCCTTTCCCTTTTCTTTTATGGGGACAAAAAACCCATTTTCAATTTTGGGGGCCGGCGGCTGCGGATTCAGGTATTGGTCACCGGTAGAGAACCCCAAGCCGTTATTTGGCTGTTGAATCTGATTGTATATCGACTCTGTCGGGCAGAGCATTCCGTCTCCGGTTATTTCAATCTGTCCTGCACCAATGCCTCCGCAAGGCATGGCAATATGGCTCAGTTCATTTCCCTGATAAACTTTCCGTCGACCTTTTTCAAAGAGGGAGGCTGTCCATGCCTTATCCAATCGCTTATCCAGGGGTATAAAAGGTTTTCTTTCCGTTACGGTCATTATTTCTTTGCTTCGCCGTTCTTCAAACACATAAGTGAAGAGCCAGGATGTGTTTTCTGCCGGCGGTATTGGCCAGCTATATTCAAATGGCCTGTCTTTGGC
>DASRLM010000736.1:0-3462 GCA_035648455.1 Puia sp.
ATCCGGCATGCCATCAAAAAAAGAAAATCATACGAAGATCCGCTGGATTCTTTTACCTGTGAAGCCTATATTAAGGCGCTCCTGAAAACCAAAACCCTTCCCGCAAAAGTGCTGGGAAAATCATTCAAGGACCAGGACCGCCGGGACCTGGGCGTGGATTCAGCCGGAAAAGGCATCATTTATCTATCCGAATCACTCACCAAAGTTTCATTTAAAAAGCCGGATAAGATCAAACTGGAAGTGATCTCGGGAAAGGAAAGCGGAACCAATGGTTTTGGATTCAATTTTCCGACATTCGTCAATTTTTATAATAATAACGTCAATATATTTATCACCCAGCTAAGTCCGCGCGGGTATGTATCTCCCATTGCCGACGGCGCCCTGAATTATTACCGGTATAAATTTCTCGGATCGTTTACGGAAGATGGAAAAGAGATCAATCAGATCCGCGTGATCCCGAAAAGAAGATTTGAACCGCTGTTCTCCGGCACCATCAATATAACAGACGGGGACTGGCGCATACACAGCCTTGATCTCACCCTCACTAAAGATTACCAGCTGGAAATTGTAGATACATTCAACATACGCCAGATCCAGGCACCCATCACAGCAACCGTTTGGAGAACCCAGAACCAGGTTGTCCATTTCAGCTTTAATAAATTTGGGATTGATGCATCCGGGAATATCTTAAATGTATACAGCAAGTATGATCTGGGGCCGAAATTCAGGAAAAAATACTTCAACAACGTGGTGGTGCAATACGATACAGCTGTCAATAAAAAAACAATGGCCTATTGGGATTCCCTAAGGCCGGTTCCGCTGGAAGCTGAAGAAATGGAGGACTATCACCGCAAAGACAGTATGTATAGAGCCAGTCACAGTCCCGCATACATCAAACACCGGAACGATTCCCTGAGAAGAACGGAAGGCAGGTTCTCTGCCCTGAATATATTGATCACCGGCGTTAAAAGATCCGATTACGATTCGGCCAGGCCTCTCTCCATGACCACCCAGCCGCTGCTACCCAAGCTGGAATACAATACGGTGGAAGGATTGGTGATTAACGGAGAATTCACGGTAAAGAAAGAAAACCTGTCAACCGGAAACAACTTCGAATTTATTCCACACATCCGGTATGGATTCAGCAATACCCGCCTGAACGCCTGGGCCACTTTAAATTTCAACCGGAAACAGGCTGTCTACGACATGAGCGGAGGCAGTTCCAGTCGCAGCACCTGGTCCTTTTCCGGCGGCAAAAGAGTGAGCCAGTTTAATCCGGAAAATCCGGTCAGTGCGCTCATCAACGAGATCTATACCCTGCTGGCGAGGAGGAACTATCTGAAGATCTATGAAAACACGTTTGGGTCCGCTCAATACAAAACCAGGCTCGACAATGGTTTGCGCCTGAGCGGCTCGCTGTTGTATGAGGACCGCCAGCCATTGAACAATACCAGCGATTTTTCATTTTTTGGAACCAAAGACCGGGCGTTCACACCCAATTATCCGTACGAAAAAATAAATTCTCCCTTCCCCCGTCATCAGGCGATGATTGCGGGAATTGACCTGCAATTCAAACCCGGCCAGCGATACATTGAGTTTCCGGACAACAAACTGGCCATTGGATCGAAATATCCAACCCTGGCACTTTCTTACCGGAAAGGAATCCCCGATCTTTTTGGTTCGGATGTGGATTACGACAAATGGCAATTTTCCGTTTGGGATGACCTGAACCTTAAACTGAGGGGTATATTTAAATACCGCTTTGGTATCGGTGGTTTTTTCAATACCCGCAAAGTATTCATTCAGGATTTTCAGCATTTCAACGGCAACCAGACATTTTATGCCAGCGAATATTTAAACAGCTTCCAATTAGCTCCCTATTATGCCAACAGTACGACCGCCGCATTTTATGCCACAGGACATATCGAAGAACATTTTAACGGCATGCTCACCAATAAAATGCCATTGATGAGGAACCTGCAGTGGAACCTCGTGGCGGGATCAAATGCTTTTTACGTCAACAGGAATAACAATTATGTTGAAATCTTCGGAGGACTTGAAAACATTTTTAAGATTTTCCGCGTGGATGTTGTAGTTTCTTACCTGAATGGGAAAACAGGGCAGGTGGGTGTGCGGCTTGGCCTGGATGGACTTTTCGGCGGATTTTTCAATGCCGCATTGAAGAATCCGGGCGGGAGACCACCATCAAGGAATTAAATTTTTTTATCTCCCAACGCAGAAAAAAGCAATTGCACTTCTTCCATCGTATTAAAACTATGCAGCGCGATCCTTAATCTTTCCGCTCCTTCCGGCACCGTAGGATACAGGATGGGCCGCACATCCATATTCAGGCCGTCCAGATGACCCGAAAGCGCCTTTACCTGTTCGTTCCCCGGAACAATCAGACACTGAACAGGCGTTTCAGAATTTTTAAAAGAGAAAGAGGTTCCGGAAGCTGCATGAACTGTATGATTTTTCAGAAAGAAAGAAATGAGTCTTTTTAAATGCATCCTTTCTTCCTGTAATGCGGGAAAAATCCCGTAGGAAGCCCTGATTGCCGCTACAGCAACAGGTGGAAGCGCCGTTGTATAGATGAAAGGTCTTGAAAAATTGATCAGGTAGTTCCGGAGTATTTCACTGCCCAGCACGGCTGCACCATGACAACCCAACGCCTTTCCAAAAGTATGGATACGCGCGAAACACCGGTGATGAAGACCCCTGCTTTGCATCAGACCTTCACCCTGCGCTCCGATTACGCCGGTTGCGTGCGCCTCATCAACAATCAGATGAGCATCGAAGCGTTCACAAAGTTCAACTATTTCCTCCAACGGGGCCTGGTCGCCGTCCATGGAAAAAACGGATTCCGTAACAACAAAACACCGTCCCGCTTTTTTTTTAAGTTTCTTTTCAAGATCTTCCGGCTCATTATGCGCAAACGAAAAAGCCCCGGCCTTTGAAAGCCGGATCCCATCCCGGATGGAAGCATGGCTCAGCTTGTCATATAGAATGGTATCTCCCCGATCCGCCACGCAGGCGAGTAAACCCAGGTTGGCATCGTAGCCGGAATTAAAGATCAGGGCGGCAGGAGACTGATGAAATACAGCAATCAGGCTTTCCGTTTCTTCAATCAGCGGATAGTTGCCTGCCAGTAAACGTGAACCGGTAGATCCATGGGAAAAGGTATTGTCCGCCAACGCTTCTTCCAGCAATCTATTTTTAACCATGCCCAGGTAATCGTTGGAGAAAAAATCAATTTTATCTCCACCCAATTGAAGCCTGCGGTACGCATTCATGCGGAACCTGGCCTGGAGTTTCTGATCGAGAAAATCGGAGTTCATTTTTTTATCGGTTTCCTGCCGGTAATCCCGAAAATATACCCTGACGCTTATCCATAAATCCCTTACCGGCAAATCGGGGATTCCTATCTTTAGGATCCAAAGATCCCGCTTATTGGGACATTTG
>DASRLM010000737.1:0-12179 GCA_035648455.1 Puia sp.
AGGCTTACCATCAGCCCTTCCCGAACGGCGGCCACGAACTACATGAAGACATGTTTGAAAGGCAAAGCGGCGAAAAGCACGGTAATAAAAATCCGGCAACAGAAATTTTTCCTCTTTCCGTTTGGGGCATTTCTGCAACCATCGGCAATCTGGAGCAGGCGCAGGACGTGTTGTTGTCTTCCCTGCTTTCCAAAATCAATCATCCGCCGGTAACTGTAAAAGCCTTAATAGAAAAACGCATTGAGATTGAGTCGGTGATCCCGGATGAAATAGAAAAATATCCCTGGGCGGGCCACCTTGGCATTAAGCTGGTACATAAAGTAATTCCCATTATTGAAAAAAGCCGCACCACCCTGATCTTTATCAATACCCGGGGAATGAGCGAACGCTGGTACCAGGAGATCCTGAATGTGGCGCCGGAACTCGCCGGCGCCGTGGCCCTGCATCATGGTTCGATTGACCGGGAGCTGCGCTTGTGGGTGGAAGAAGCTTTGCACAGCGGAAAGCTGAAAGCCGTTGTTTGTACGGCAAGCCTGGATCTGGGGGTTGACTTCCGTCCGGTGGAAACGGTGATCCAGGTGGGATCCCCTAAAGGAGTTGCCCGCTTTTTGCAGCGGGCGGGACGAAGCGGACATCAGCCGGGAGAACTCAGCAAGATCTACTTTCTGCCCACCCATTCCCTCGAACTGGTGGAAGCCGCCGCGCTGAAAACGGCGATGAAATTGAATTTCATCGAAAGCCGCGATCCGATGATGCTTTGCTTTGACGTATTGATCCAATACCTCGGAACGCTTGCCATCGGAGAAGGCTTTTATCCGGATCCGCTCTTTAAAGAAATTGCTTCCACTCATTGTTTCCGGGATATTACCACAGATGAGTGGAATCAGATCCTGCATTTTATCACGGAAGGCGGAGAGGCCCTGCAGCAATATGATGAATTCCGGAAAGTGGAAGTAATCGATGGGTTGTTTAAAATAAACGGAAGGCGGGTGGCTATGCGGCACCGGCTGCATATCGGAACCATCGTGAGTGATGCCATGATGAAGGTTAAATTTATGAGCGGCGGTTACATCGGAGTGATCGAAGAATATTTTATTTCCCGGTTGAATCCGGGAGATGTATTTACCCTTGCCGGCCGCAACCTGGAATTCGTGATGATTAAAGAAATGACCGCCATCGTAAGAAAATCGAATGCCAGCAAAGCCATCGTGCCCAGCTGGAATGGCGGTCGCATGCCCCTGTCTGCTAACCTGGGTCTGATGCTTCGCAAAAAATTTAACGAGGCCTGGCTCGTAGCGGAAGGCCGGGAGAAAAAAGGAACGGATATTGAATTGTGTGCATTGAAACCCCTGTTTGAATTGCAGCAGAAGCTTTCGCATATCCCGAAAGAAGATGAGTTGCTGATTGAACAGATTGAAACGGGAGACGGATTTCACCTGTTCGTATATCCTTTCGAAGGCAGGCTGGTTCATGAAGCGATGGCAGCCTTGCTGGCTTTCCGGATCAGCCGCATTACGCCGATCACGTTTTCTTTTGCGATGAATGATTATGGTTTCGAACTGTTGAGTGATCAGCCCATTCCGGTAGACGACAGTAATGTATATGAACTTTTTTCTTTAAACGAGTTGGGCCTGGACATTCAGCGCAGTGTAAACAGCGCGGAAATGGCCCGGCGAAAGTTTAGGGATGTGGCTGTAATCGGCGGATTGATCTTTCAGGGTTATCCCGGTGAGCATAAAAAAGCCAGGCATTTGCAATCCTCGGCCGGATTACTTTTTAATGTCTTCAGCGAATATGATCCGCACAATTTATTATTGAGACAAGCCTACCACGAAGTGATGGAACAGCAGATGGAGGAAGGAAGACTGAGAAATATGCTGGACCGGATTGGAAAGAGCCGGATCGTTATTGTATTTCCGGAAAAACTCACGCCTTTTTGTTTTCCTTTGAAGGTAGACAGTATGCGGGAAGATCTTTCTTCTGAAAAACTGGAGGACCGGGTAAAGAAAATGCAGCGGCAGTTGAGTAAGGGTTGACGGTCAACCGTCATTGCCCGTCAGCAACAAACCAATATCTTTACTCCTTCAATCATGCGTTCTCCCTTTCCCCATAAAATTATGAATCAGCAGTTCTGGCTTACCGGGGACAGAACGCTATTTTGGGAGGAAGAAAAAGTGCTGATCGTTTCTGATCTGCATTTCGGGAAAACGGGGCATTTCCGTAAATCGGGGATTGCCGTCCCGCAATCTGTCTATAAAGAGGATCTTCAGAGACTGGTCGTTCAGATACAGCATTTTCAACCAAAACAACTGATTATTGTGGGTGATATGTTCCATAGCCATGCCAATAAGGAGCTCGAGCTCTTTTTGAAATGGAGAGCTGATCTTTCGGGTCTGGAAATTCAGCTGATCCGGGGAAACCATGATATTCTGAAAGAAGATTGGTATTTGCATGCCGGAATCAAATTGAGTCAGACTACCCTTTCCATGAACCGGTTTCATTTTGTACATGATATCGTTGACCGGCAGAAACGGGATGGAGCGTTTAAAGAACACACACCAGGTTTATCTCCTTATTTTTTTTCCGGACATATTCATCCCGGAATACGCGTTCAGGGTATGGGTAAGCAGTCCCTTTGTTTTCCCTGCTTTTATTTTGGAAAAGAATATGCAGTATTGCCTGCTTTCAGCCGGTTTACCGGCGTGGCCATGATTGTTCCGGAAAAAGAGGAACAGGTCTTCGCGATCGTGAATGATTCAGTGATGCAGTTGCAGTAAAACGGCCGCAAACGTCAATTCATTTTTCTTTTTAACGTACTCACCTGGTCCTGCAGGTTGCTCACCAGGCTGGCCAGCTGGTTTACATCCCAGCGCTGCTGCACATTGGCTTTGCTGAGCACCATTTCGGCTTTCCAGATTTCGATCACATCTTCCACATTCACCGAATAAGGCTGGAAAACGGTATTGTCGCTGATCAGCGTCAGTTTGTTTTTCAGTTTATTGTTTTTCATTACCCGCTTGTATACAATGCCTTCATTACGGGAAACGACGATATAGGTGAAATTGCTTTTCACGTTGTCCACATCATCCAGCTTCTCCGCAACGATCACCGATCCGCTCGGCGTGGGTAACATGGAGTCGCCCACAATTTCAAAAGCCCGGTAATTACCCGGCGCCAGCATGGGCAGCGTAAACGTATTCAGCTCATCCAGAAATTCCGGATCTCCGTAACCGGCCAGATAACCGGCGGCAGCTTTGACAGGTACCAGCTGGATCAGGTTGGAGGCGCCTGACAGTTTCTGTGCCCTTCGTTTCGCCAGGTATCCGCTGCCTTTGGCGGTATCCTGAAGGCTTTTCCGCAACAGTTCGTCCAGGGACAACTTGAACATATCACTCACCGTTTCCAGGACCTCGAGCCTGGGTTCGGCACGCTCCTCCTCATAAGCCCCCAGTAAGGATCTTTTGATTTTGAGTTTGTTGGCAAATTCTTCCTGTGTCCAACCCCGGAGTTTACGCAGGTATTTCAGGTTTTGAGCGGCTACTGACATAACTAATGCTTTTAGCGAAAATACTAAATAATTTGACAAAAAGAAATTCTTCAAAAAAATTTCAGCAGATTTACCGGAAAGTGGTATGTTTTCGGGTTGGAGTTTGACAAAGGGGCCCAGGTCCGCAGAACCTGCGATGGCATATACAATTTCCGATTCCGTACCTTTGCAAACTGTCAATTTGACCCCGCAATCCGGATAGCACCATATTTGACAAGCATAATCCAGTTAAAAACTCAATTCTGTTTATTATGGCAGGTATTTTTTCGATGTTGTTCGGCGGAAATAAGTCAGAAAAAGATATAAAAAAGATCAATCCCCTCGTAGATCAGATCAATGAATACGTAAACGCTTACACCGCACTATCCAACGATGATTTGCGGGCAAAAACCCAGGAATTCAAACAGCGGATCAGGGATTATCTGGCCGAAGTGGATAAATCCATTACCGATCTGAATCTTCAGGCCGAAAACCTGCCTTTCAGCGACATTGGCGGTAAGGATACCCTCTACACGGAGATTGACAACCTGAAAAAGAAGCGGGACGACCTGATTGAGGAAGTGCTGGATACCCTGCTGCCGGAAGCTTTTGCCGTGGTGAAAGAAACGTCCCGGCGCTTCAAGGAAAATGAGAAACTGGTTTCAACGGCCACGGATCATGACCGCGATCTGAGCATACAAAAAGATTATGTGCTGATAGAAGGGGACAAATCCATTTTCAGAAATACCTGGACCGCCGCCGGCGGGGCTATCACCTGGAACATGATTCATTACGACGTGCAGCTGATCGGTGGCGCGGTGCTTCACCAGGGCAAGATTGCGGAAATGGCCACAGGAGAAGGAAAAACCCTGGTGTCCACATTGCCTTCCTATCTCAATGCACTCGTAGGGGAAGGGGTTCATCTGGTTACCGTGAACGATTACCTCGCCCGCCGTGACTCTGAATGGAACGGACCGATTTTCGAATGGCTGGGGATCACCGTGGACTGCATCGACAAACACGAGCCCAACAGTGAAGCACGACGTAAAGCATATATGGCGGACATCACTTATGGAACCAACAATGAATTCGGTTTCGATTATCTCCGCGATAACATGGTGCATTCCCCCGACGAAATGGTGCAGCGTAAACACCATTTTGCCATGGTGGATGAAGTGGATAGCGTACTGATCGATGATGCCCGTACACCGCTGATCATCTCCGGGCCGGTACCGAGGGGTGATGACCAGCAATACCATCTTTTGAAGAGCCGGGTGGAACGACTGGTGGAAGCGCAAAAGAAGGTCACCAACCATTTCCTCAGTGAAGCCAAGAAAAAATTTGGTGAAGGGAATGACGACGCCAAAGACGGGGGCCTGGCGCTGATGCGCGCCCATCGCGGTCTTCCGAAAACAAATGCTCTCATTAAATTTCTGAGTGAACCGGGTATCCGGGTGAAACTGCAGAAAACGGAAAACTATTATCTCGCCGACCAGAGCAAGGAAATGCCGAAAGTGGACCAGGAACTGTATTTCAGCATAGATGAGAAAAATAATTCCGTTGACCTCACCGATAAAGGTATTCAGACCATCACGGGAGAAGGTGAGGACCCAGATTTTTTTATTCTGCCCGATATTGGCATTAAACTCGCGGAAATTGAGAAAGGCGAATTGAATGCAGAAGAAAAACTGCAGCAGAAAGAATTGCTGCTGAATGATTACGCCATCAAGGCCGACCGCATCCATACCGTTCAGCAGCTGCTCAAAGCCTATACCTTATTTGATAAAGATGTGGAATATGTGGTCATGGAAGGACAGGTGAAAATTGTGGATGAACAGACCGGCCGTATCCTGGATGGGCGCCGGTACAGCGACGGATTGCACCAGGCCATTGAAGCAAAAGAAAATGTAAAGATCGAAGCCGCCACGCAGACCTATGCCACTGTTACGCTTCAGAATTATTTCAGGATGTACCACAAGCTGGCCGGCATGACGGGTACGGCGGAAACAGAAGCATCGGAACTCTGGGACATCTATAAACTGGACGTGGTAACCATTCCGACCAATGTTCCGGTGACCCGCAAAGATTCTCAGGACCTCGTATACAAAACCAAACGCGAAAAATACAGGGCTGTCATCGATGATATTGACCGGCTCCGCCA
Source organism: Puia sp. (assembly GCA_035648455.1). Lineage (GTDB taxonomy): Bacteria > Bacteroidota > Bacteroidia > Chitinophagales > Chitinophagaceae > Puia. The sequence continues at coordinate 5,688 of DASRLM010000737.1, forward strand.
GGAAGGACGTCCCTCGCTGGTCGGTACCACTTCGGTGGAAGTGAGTGAACTGCTAAGCAAAATGCTGCAGGTAAAGAAGATCCCGCATAATGTATTGAATGCAAAACAGCATGCGCGGGAAGCCCAGGTGGTGGCGGAAGCCGGATTGACCGGTGCCGTTACCATCGCCACCAATATGGCCGGTCGTGGTACGGATATTAAATTAGGGCCCGGGGTGAAAGAGGCCGGGGGACTGGCAATCATCGGTACGGAAAGGCACGAGAGCAGGCGGGTGGACAGGCAGTTACGCGGTCGTGCCGGCCGCCAGGGAGATCCCGGAACCACACAGTTCTATTCCGCCCTGGAAGATGACCTGATGCGCATGTTCGGCAGCGAACGCATCGCTTCTCTCATGGATAAAATGGGTTACAAGGAAGGCGAAGTGATCCAGCACAGCATGGTGACCAAAAGCATTGAGCGCGCCCAGAAAAAAGTGGAAGAAAACAACTTTGGAATCCGCAAACGCCTCCTGGAATATGATGACGTGATGAACAAACAGCGGAACGTTATTTATAAAAAGAGGAACCATGCGCTGTTTGGCGACCGGCTGGCGCTTGACCTGGACAATGCGTTTTATGTAGTGGCCGAGGGCCTGGTGAATTCCTTTAAGGAAGGGGATGATTACGAAGGATTCAAGCTGGCCGTGATCGTGAATTTCGGTGTGGATACATCAATTGAGGAAGAAGAATTTCAAAGAGGCGATGCGGTGGCCCTGTCCGATAAGCTGTACAATGAAGGCACCCTGAATTACGAAAGGAAAATGGGGGATGTACAGCGCGATGCAGTACCCGTATTTAAAAATATTTTACTCACGCAGGGTCGTCATATCGAAAACGTGATTGTCCCCTTCGGCGATGGAAAGAAAGTGATCAACGTGATGGCCAACCTCCAGAAAACACTGGACACCCAGGGCCGCGAACTGATGAATGCCGTGGAGCGGCAGATTACACTGTCGATCATTGATGATGCCTGGAAGGAACACCTGCGGTCGATGGACGACCTGAAGCAAAGTGTGCAGACCGCGTATCTGGAACAAAAGGACCCGCTGGTGATCTATAAGATGGAAGCCTTCGACCTCTTCCGGCAGATGGACAGTACCATGAACAAGGATATCGTTAGTTTTCTTTGTCATTCCGCCATTCCGGTTGAGCAGCAGCATGCGCCCCTTAAGGAGGCCCGTGAACAGAAAACAGATATGAGCCGGATGAAAATCAGAAAGGACGAACTGGTGGGTTCTCCTTCTGCTGCCGGTGTGATCACCGATGAGGGAAGAGATTATTATGATCCTTCGGAAAATCAAAAACAGGAACCCATCAAGGTCGGCCCCAAAGTTGGAAGAAACGATCCATGCCCCTGCGGCAGCGGAAAGAAATACAAACAGTGTCATGGGAAGGAAGTGTGAGATTTCTAAATTTTAGAAATCTTCTTTAGTGCTCCCGTCTTTGCCGGTGTTATACTTGTCGGGTCTGTATATCCCGGTTAGAGACTTAAAAATGGATGATGTGATCCTCAATGATACAGAAAAAATTATCGGAAAGATGAATAAGAACAGGAATCGGTATATCAATGAGGTGGTTGAATTCTATAATCTTCTGCAGAAAAGACGGATCATTTCGCGCCAGTTACAAAAAGATTCAAAAATTGTGAAGGAAGAGTCGATGAAAGTGCTGGACGAATTTGAAAAGCTTCAGGATGAAGATTATGCAATTTGAAATATGGCTTGCCGACTTAAATCCGGAATTTGGAACTGAAGCGGGTAAGACAAGACCGGTGGTTATCGTTCAGACGGACTTGCTTAATAAAGACAGCTTGGCGGATGTAATTCTTAAAACAATTGCTTCATGAAACAAACCCACTTATTACGTTTATCGCTGTTTTCGTTGGCGAGTATTATCCTGTCATGCGCTGAATTGCCGGCCCAGGATGGTGCGGTCATCCCCTTATGGAAGAATGGGGCGCCGGGATTTGAAAACCTGAAAAGCCAGCCTGAACAGGCGAAAGACTGGTGGGTGAAAAATATAAATGATCCAACGCTGACGGTGTTCTTGCCCCCAAAAGAAAAAGCAAACGGGGCAGCTGTGATTATCTGTCCCGGGGGAGGCTTTACCAATCTCGTATATAATGCAGAGGGAAAGGATGCCGCTGAATTCTTGAACAGCCTTGGCGTTACTGCTTTTGTCCTGAAGTACCGTTTGTTCCGGGAACCGAATTCACCTTACAGCATGGAAAATGTAAAGCAGGATATATTCCGCGCCATGAGGCTGGTAAAAAGCCTTGCCGGAGCCTACGCTATTGATACCGCCCGGCTGGGCGTCATGGGATTTTCTGCGGGCGGCGAAGTGTCGGGCTGGGTGTCCTATCATTTCAATGAAAGCCATTCCAACAATGCCGACGAAATTGATAGACTTTCGGCGCGCCCAGCTTTCCAGGTTCTGATTTACCCGGGTCCGTTAGCAGTTCCCGATTCCATACCCGCAAATGCGCCCCCCACTTTTTTGCTTGCGGCCAATGGAGATCCCTGCTGCTCCGAATCCATCGTACGATTGCTGTTGTTACACAGGATGGCAAAAGTGCCCGTGGAAATGCATTTGTACCAAAACGGCACGCATGCTTTCAACATGGGCAAACGTTCGGAATATGTATCGCTGAAGAGCTGGCCCGGCCGTTTGGCAGACTGGCTCCGGGACGACGGATGGTTGAAAAATTAAAAAGAAGTCATCCGGTTCTAAGATAACCCGATGATATCGTTAAACAAAAAAAGCATCAGCCCGGATGCTTTTTAGAAAGTATTACTGACAGAATTATTTAGCCGCAGCCAGCTGGTTCACTCTGCGGGCCAGTTTACTCTTCAGGTTGGCGGCTTTATTTTTGTGGATTACTCCTTTTTTAGCAAGGCGATCGATCAGGGAAGCTATTTCCGGCAATTTTTCACCAGCTTCTTTCTGTTCCTTGATCACTTTCAGATCCCGGATGGCATTTCGGGTGGTTTTACCATAATAACGGTTCCTTTCCCTGCGTTTGGTTGCCTTCCGGACATCCTTTTTCGTTGCCTGATGATTAGCCATGTATTCGAAAATTTGGACGGCAAAGGTAGGAAAACCGGGGAAATATTGAAAATTAATCCCGAACTTTCTTTTGCCGATATTTGCAGAGCGGGTTAACTGCAGGTTTTATGGAGTCTTTTCCCGATGCCGGCATCGCTATCCTGTGAACCACATACATTCTTTAAGATGAAAGACATACAATTTATTACCAATTCCTCTCCCGCATTTATTGAAAGCCTTTACCAGGATTTTGTAAATGATCCGCAAAGCGTTGATCCTGAGTTCAAAAAATTTTTTGAGGGATTTGATTTCGCCATTTCCCAGGTGAAAAACGGCGATGCGAAAACAGCAGCCACAGCGCCGGTAAAGGAAGCCGGAATGAAGACGGCAGACGGGGTCGACTGGAAAAAGGAACTGGGTGCTTACCGCCTGATCCTGGGGTACCGCAACAAAGGCCACCTCGTGGCCAAAACCAATCCGATCAGGCCCCGGAAGGACCGCGGTGCGAACCTGGACATTGGTTTCTTCGGGTTTATGGAAGAGGACCTGGACAAGCAGTTTTTTGCCGGAAACCTGATCGGGCTCGGAACCACCACGCTCCGGAATATCCTCAGCCACCTGCAGCAATGTTATGCCTGGCACGTGGGCATTGAATTCAAATACATCAGCGACCAGAAAAAGATCGACTGGCTGACCAACGAAATGGAGAAAAAATTTCTGGAGCCGCTTCCGATCCAGAAAAAACAGCGCATCCTGCAAAAATTGAATGAAGGGGTAATGTTTGAAAAATTCCTTCATACCAAATACATCGGCCAGAAAAGATTTTCACTCGAAGGCGGCGAAACCACCATCCCTGCTATTGACGCCATCATCAATACCGCCGCCGACCACGAGGTGCAGGAAGTGGTGATGGGCATGGCACACCGGGGCAGGTTAAACATCCTGGCGAATATTCTAGGCAAGACCTACGAACAGATTTTCAGTGAATTTGAGGGCACGGCCAAAGTGGATCAGACCATGGGCACCGGGGACGTAAAATACCACCTGGGTTTTGGCAGTGAACTGACTACGCCGAATAATAAGACCGTACACGTAAAACTCATGCCCAATCCTTCACACCTGGAGGCCGTGGATCCGGTGGTGGTGGGTTTTGCGCGGGCCAAAGCAGACGTATTGTATGAAAGTGACTACGATAAGATCCTGCCGATATTAATTCACGGAGATGCTTCCCTGGCCGGTCAGGGCATTGTGTATGAAGTATTACAAATGTGTGATCTCAAGGGATATAATACCGGGGGAACCCTTCATTTTGTAATTAATAATCAGATCGGGTTCACCACGGATTTCGACGAGGCCCGGAGTTCCGATTACTGTACTTCCCTGGCTGCAGCCCTGCATGCGCCCGTATTGCATGTGAACGGCGATGATCCGGAAGCTACTGTGAAATGTGCGGAGATCGCCACCCGCTACCGCCAGGAATTCAACGCAGATTTTTTTGTGGACATGGTTTGTTACAGGCGCCATGGACATAACGAGGGCGACGATCCAAAATTCACGCAGCCCACCATGTATGCGCTGATTGATAAACATCCCAATCCCCGCGAAATGTATACCCAGTTCCTGATGGAGAACGGGGAAGCGGATGCCAAGGACTTGGCCAAGGATATGGAGAAAAGATTCTGGAACGACCTGCAGGAAAGGCTGGATGAAGTAAAACAAAAACCGCTTCCCTACAATTACCAGCAGCCGGAAATGTGGTGGAGGAGCCTTCGCCGGGCTACTCCGGAGGATTTTGATAAATCCCCGGATACGGCCATCTCAGAAACGGATCTGAAAAAGATCTTTGACGCCATGATGAAATGGCCCGATACGTTCACCCCCATAAAGAAAATAGACAAGCTGTTACAGGATAAGGTGAAATTATTCAATGACGAAAAAAAGCTTGACTGGTCCTCCGGTGAACTGCTGGCGTATGGCAGCATTCTACTGGATGGAAAAGACGTCAGGATGAGCGGTCAGGATGTGCGACGCGGCACTTTCTCCCATCGCCATGCCGTACTGCGTGATGAGAAAACGGACGAATCCTATAACCGGCTAAGCCGGATCCCGGATGCCAGGGGCAAATTCAGGATCTTCAATTCCCTGCTCAGTGAATACGGGGCGCTTGGATTTGAGTATGGCTATGCCCTGGCCAATCCCAGCGCCCTGGTTCTTTGGGAGGCCCAGTTCGGTGATTTTTGCAATGGCGCCCAGATCATCATTGACCAGTTTATTGCAGCCGGAGAGCAGAAATGGCAACGGATGACCGGGCTGGTGCTGCTGCTTCCCCACGGTTATGAAGGGCAGGGACCAGAACACAGCAGCGCCCGTATAGAACGGTTCCTGCAGATGTGTGCGGAGCTTAACCTTGTGATCACCAATATCACGACGTCTGCCAATTATTTTCACGCCATGCGCCGGCAACTGGCCTGGCCGTTCCGGAAGCCCCTGATTGATTTTTCTCCTAAAGCGTATCTCCGGTATCCGGGTACCTATTCGAAGATTTCTGAATTTACGAGCGGAAGGTTCCAGGAGGTGATTGATGACCAGTTCGCGGGGGATCCTGCCCAGGTTAAAAAAGTTTTATTCTGTTCCGGCAAAATTTATTTTGACCTCGCGGAAAGACAAACAAAGGACAACCGGAAAGACATTGCCATCATCCGCCTGGAACAATTGTATCCGCTGCCGACCAATCAACTGGATGAATTGTATAAGAAATACCATAATGCCACCTGGTTCTGGATACAGGAGGAACCCCTGAACATGGGTGCCGCCTCCTTCCTGCAAATGAATTTAAAAAACATCAACTATGGTTTCATCAGCCGTCAGCCGGGAGCATCTCCGGCTACCGGTTATGCCAAGGTGCATACGCAGGAACAGGCGGAGATTATTGAAACCGCATTCAGTATCTGATCATAAGGAATTCAAAGTGCTTCCATATTAAATAAATTATCTTCGTCCCCGTAAAATCAATAGCAGATGATCGATATTAAAGTCCCGGCCGTTGGCGAATCCATTACCGAAGTTACCCTGGTGAAATGGCTTAAAAACAACGGGGAATATGTTGACCGGGATGAAGTGATTGCCGAGCTGGAAAGTGAAAAAGCTACTTTTGAAGTGAACGCTGAAAAAGCAGGGGCGCTCAAAACGGTGGGCAAAGAAGGAGACACTTTGAAGATAGGGGATGTGGTGGCACAAATTGACGATTCCGCCGCTAAGCCGGAAAAGAAGACGGCTGAAAAAGCAGTTGCTGATAATAAAACCCCCGATGCAACAAAAAAAGAAGCAGCTCCGGAAATAACAGTCAGGCATCCGGTTGTTCAGGAGCCCGCAGGCCATGCCCCCGCAGATTTGAAAGCGACTCCTGTTG
>DASRLM010000738.1:0-15219 GCA_035648455.1 Puia sp.
CTTTGGGATCTGCGGCAGACATGGATTCAAAAACCTTTTTACTCATCCCGCTTAAATAAGTGGAGTCATCTGTCGGGGGCAGGTTTTCATTGAATGTATCTGCAGAATATAAATGATCCGTGCCGTATGCTTTTGTTTGCGCTTCCATGAAAGATTTGCCAATGGATTCAAACATGGGATCTGAAGGATCCAGGATATATACATCGGCAAATCCGGCGCCCCAATTGGTTTTTTTTACTTTGGCCGAAGGGAATTTCTTTATGAAAGATGGAGGAACGTGTCCGGGAAAAGCCGGAAGTACCGGTCTCATGCCCATGGACCTTTCTGCTGCAAGAATTTTTTGCTGCAATGTCCGGTGGGTATCCATCCAATGTTGTGGCAAAGGACCTCCCCAGGCGTCAAGGTTCCCCATCCAGAACCAGGAAAAATAAGCGGGGCCGCAAAAAAACTGATCCAGTTCCTGGTCGCTGAATCCCATATTCCTGTAAACCTGCTGCCATATGGCCTCTTCGCCGGTAAGAGCCAGCGGGGTGTTAATTCCGTTGAGCGCCATCCAGTCAATCTCTTTCTGCCAACGGTCCCAGTCCCACCACGCCATGGAATAATTGAACGTGCAGTAGTTTAAGTAGTAGCGGTAGGTGTAAGGCGTTATCCTGGAGATCTTCTCTTTGATTACGGGCAGCTGTTCCGGCAGGTTCATATTGATGCCGTTCCAGGTGATCAGACAATGGGCATAGTTTCTCAGATAATAATTCAGCGCGGAGGCAATACTTGTTCCATTATTTCCGCGGAGAATGATCTTATTTTTTCTGCTTTCGATTTCAAAAACATCCCTGCCGTTTTTTGGGGCGATGTATTCGACGACAAAAGAAGGCGCCCTGTCTTTTACAATTCTTTGCAAAAAATGGGCAGCCGCCACTTTATCCAGCTGGGAAAAAGCTTCCGGGCCGCATGCCAGCAGGCAAATGAAAAGCAGTATACGGGATTTCATTTTTCTTTTTATAAAAAGAAACCCATAAAGATTTAACTCTTTACGGGTTTCCTGTATTGGTGGCAAACATTTAAAAATCAGTCAACCAAAGAACACCCGGCTCACCGCATCAGTAATTGGGATTTTGGGTGATGACACCTTTGCTTTCATCAATCACTTCCTGGGGAAGCGGCATATAATAATCTTTGGGCCTGGTAAATGTCCTGGCCGGAATAATGATGGTTCCATTATAAGGGGCGAGGGGTGAAGCCGCTTTGGGCTGGCCGACGATATCGTTTATGTCGATGATCTGATCCTTGTCCCAGCGCAACAGATCCTGCCAGCGCACATTTTCACCGCCCAGTTCTACCCGTCGTTCGTGAATCAGTTCCGGCATGCCCGCACTGGAAATGGTAGCCACTCCTGCGCGAGTACGTACGGCATTTATTTCGGCATCACCACTCCCATTGCCGTTAAGTCTGATCTTGGCTTCGGCGACCAGGAGGTAAATATCTGCGCTGCGAATGAGGGGCTGCTTTAAGTCCGAATTGAGACCGCCATCCCCGTTCGGTTGAAAGGCCGTGTATTTGCGGATACAATAACCCGTAGCCGTCATGCTGGGCAGCAGACGTCCGGTAGATTGCCCGGCCTTGCCCGTAAACATCTGGAAAGCATCACCGGGACCTATGGTGGATATGTTGGTTTGAAATGGGATCGTATCACCCACTGAAATCAGCGTCGCGCGTTTACGGATGCTGTCATCGGGTGTAAATTCATCCACGAAATTCTGGGTGGGATTATGAAAGCCCCATCCCTGCCAGGCCCGTGGCGTGAAATAAATATTTATAGCTGAATTGATGGCGCCGGATTCTTCCCCATTTTTATTCCAGACAGAAAACAGGAGTTCGGTGCTTGTCGATTGCTGGGAACCCGGTGTAAAGTTGTCCGTATAGTTAGGGGCCAGAGCGTAGTTGGCGTCGCTGGTTACCAGGGATCCGTATTGAATGGCCTTGTCAAACTTATCCTCGGTCATATATAATTTGCAAAGCAATCCCCACGCAGCTCCCTTGCCTACACGTCCCTTGTTGTCTGCATCGTAAGTTTCCGGTAACAGATCAGCTGCTTTCAGAAGATCTGATTCTACCTGTGCCCGAACGGAATCTATGGATGATTTTGGGATATTGTAATTACCATCCAGTACGTTCTGCTCCAAAGACATGGGTATTTCCCCGTAGATCTGATTCAATATAAAATAAGCATGGGCGCGTAAGAAATACGCTTCTCCAAGAGAACGGTTCCGGATGTCTTCATCCATAACCGGCACCTTGGGAATGTAAATGATGGCATTGTTGGCCCGGGCTATTTGTTCGTAGGCAAATGGCCAGATGGTGTAGATCACCTGGAGGGTGGGATCAGCATTTAAGCGTTCAATGGATTTAAAATCCGGATGGTCCCCTTCCACAGCGATGTCGTTGGACTGGTCATCAAAAATATACAGGTTATGACCAACCCAGTCTTCGGTATATAGTATATTGTAAATACCCAGAACACCGGCGATCACATCGTTCTGGTTTCGCCAGAAATTACCTGTGGTGTATCCTCCGGTGGGGCTTTGATCCAGCGGTTTTTTATTACAGCTGACACTCCAAAGGCAGATGAGTGCGACCGGTATAAAAAATAGTTTATAATTCTTGTTCTTCATATCGTTCATTTTATCAAATTAAAAATTGACGGTTGCACCAATGGTAAAATTCCTTGCGGCCGGATATTGCGCCACGTCCACGCCCCTTTGCGAATTCGCCGGTTTGTTACTGCCGCTGGTATAACCCAATTCCGGTGTATATCCTTTATAGCTGGTGAGCGTGAATAAATTGTAGGAGCTCACGTAAACGCGGATCTCCGGAATTTTTATGTTGCTGATCTGTTTGTTGGACAAGGTATAACCCAGTGATATGCTTTTTAAGGTCAGGTAATTTCCCTTTTGTATCCACAGGTCGGAGGACCGGTAGTTGTTGTTCAGGTTGCTGACGGTTAGCCGGGGTATGGAATTGCTGGTTCCTTCGCCATGCCATCTGCCGAGTTGTTCCTGGTACCAGTTGAATACCTGTGTTCCGTCAAGCCCTGCGAGACGGTCCGCGTTGTAAAGACTGAAACCCATGGAACCGGCGAAATTAAAGTTGAAATCAAAACCGCCGTAGTTCAATGCACCATGGAACCCGAATACGAAATGCGGATTGGGATCGCCGAGGTTTACGCGGTCCTTATCGTCAATGATACCGTCTTTTTTTCCGGCGGTGCCATTGACATCCAGAAACTTCACATCGCCGGGTTTTATATTGGCCTTATTGGGATCGTTGGCAATATTGGGATCGCTGTCAATATCGGCCTGTGTCTGATAAAGGCCATCGGTTTTAAAACCAAAGAAGGAAGCCAAAGGCTGGCCTTCATAGGTCCGTGAAATATCGGTGTTCTCTCTTCCATAAGGAGTTGATCCGATATAGGTGTCGGCACCATACAGTTTAGTCACCTTATTTCTGAGGAAAGAGCCGTTCGCACCAAAAGAATAGTTCAGTTTACCCGCCTTATTCTGGTAGTTCAGTTCCACTTCCACCCCGTGGTTATTGAGGGTACCTATGTTTTGGTTCGGCAGCGTAATATTTCCGCCATCATCCGGCAGGTTGGTTTGAGCCCCGAAAGTTTCTACCAGCTGGAAGGGTACCAGCATGTCGGTTGTGTTTTTATTAAAATAAGTAACGACGGCAGTCAGGTGATTATTGAGCGTGGCCAGTTCCAGACTGATATTGGTCATGACGGCTCTTTCCCAGGTAATATTGGGATTGGCCAGGCCGGTAACAACCGCGCCGCTTTGCATCACGTTACCGGTACCCAGGTTGTATCCGTAACCACCTCCATAACCGATTGTACTGAGGTATTGAAAATCACCAATGTTCTGATTACCCAACTGTCCCCAGCCTCCGGTGATCTTTAAAGAATTGATCGTCTTCTTCAGATTTTCTCCATAAAAATGCTCTTCTGATACGCGCCAGCCTGCAGAAAATGCCGGGAAATAACCCCAGCGTTTACCCGGAGCAAATTTGCTGGAACCATCGGCGCGCATCGTTACGGTTAACAGGTATTTGTTTTGAAATGCGTAATTGCCGCGGATGAAGTAAGACTGTAATCCTGAGTTAGCATAATTGTAACCGGAGTTTGACTGGGAAGAACTGCTGCCCAGATTGAGCACGCGCTGGTCAACACTGGTGTCTGAAAATCCTGATCTGGCTGCGTTGAAGTAGTTCCCGGTGGATACCTGGGAGGAATATCCGCCAGTCAGGTTCAGTTCATGGGAAGAGCCGAATTGTTTAACATAGTTCAGGTAATATTCTTCCAGGAAGGTCCTCCCTTTTCCAAAGGTCTGGTTCAGGCCGGCAATGGAGGGTCCACGGGTTTGGTTAGGCATGGCATTGCTAAAATAGTTGCCTTCACCCAGGCTCTGATCATATCCGTAATTGGCGCGTAATTTCAATCCTTTAATAATCTCCAGCTCAGCATAACCATTGGCCAGTAAGCGGTTTGTTGATCCATAACCTGTGTTTTCAGTTGCTGTCGCCACGGGGTTATTTATATCGCCCAATTGGTTGTTGGCCTGAGAACTTCCCCAGCTGCCGTCCGGATTAACTACCGGAAGAGCCGGGTTAAAACGGATGGCGCTCCATACCAGACCGGTCTGGGTTGATTTGGTATCCGGATTCAGCCCGATGGTGTTGGAATACACCACATTCTCGCCGACCCGCAAACGGCTGCCGATCTTGTGTTCGGAATTCATGCGGAAGCTGTATCGTTTAAAATAGGAATTTACAATCAATCCTTTTTCGTCGTAATAGTTGCCGGAAAAACTGTAGGTGGAGTTGGCATTTCCTCCGCGAACGGCGATATCCGCATTGTTTACGTGTCCCGTGCCCAGTAAGGCTTTTTGCCAGTCCGTGCGTTGTACCGCATAGTATGGGTCGCTCCAGAGGGTGGGTACACTGAGGCCGTCATTGGTATAGGCTTCGGTCTTTAATTTAACAAGGTCTGGTGCCTGAAGCATGTCCAAATACTTTACAGACTTGTTGCTGCCCGTATAGAGGTTAAGCTGGGTATGGAGTTTTTCTCCGTAGTTTCCTTTTTTGGTGGTAATGATCACCACGCCATTTGCAGCGCGTGATCCGTAAATAGCCGAAGAAGACGCATCTTTCAATATTTCCACGGAAGCGATGTCGTTCGGGTTTACATCATTTAGTCCTCCTGCCGGCACGCCGTCGATAACAACCAGCGGATCGGAATTATTCAAAGTTCCCGTACCGCGTATGCGGATGCTGGGGGTACTCCCCGGAGAGCCATCATCCCGGACGATGTCTACGCCGGAGGCCCTGCCCTGCAAGGCATCTGCTGCATTACTCACCGGCAGGTTCTTGAAATCTTCTCCTTTAACACTGCTGATGGTACCGGTCACATCCCTTTTTCTCTGTGTACCATATCCCACAACCACCACTTCATTCAGTCCTGATGTGCTGGGCTGTAATTGTATTGAAAGCTCCTGCTGTCCATTCACGTCAACAGTCTGATCTTTGTAACCCACATAGCTGATCAGCAGCTGGGCATTGTCGGGCGCTTCTATGCTGAAACTTCCGTTTTCATCGGAAAGAACCGTTTTATTGGACTTGCTCAGCCGAATGGTAACGCCACTCAGCGGCTTACCGTTTTCATCCACGATCTTTCCCTTGATCTCCCCGTCCGCAGTTGCTGCCGTTTGGGTAAGCCCATCCTGTTTTACAGGGGAAATGATCACCATATTCCCGTTGTTGATGGTGTAGGTGAATTTATTTCCAAGAACCATATTCAGTATCCGGTCCAGCGGGGAGTCCGTAACCTCCAGATCCACTTTGCCCAGTTTGCTGATGTAGCCGTTGTTGTAGAAAAATCGGTAATTACTTTCTTTTTCAATAGTTGCAAAGATCCTGGCTACTTCCGCTTTTTTGAAATGCAGGCTGAATTTTTCCTGGGAATAGCCGCGGGCCGAAACCTGCAGGCAGGTTATCAGGATGAGGGCAATAGAGAGTTTCATAAGCAGGAGAAATTTTAGGCAAGGTAATATAGCCTTAAAAGCAATTGCCTTTTTGGATTTCTTCATAATTTTGTTTTGGTTAATTTTTTTAAAAGAACAAAGACAAGGGAAGCTTTCTCTGAAGAACATTTTTCTTCAGGAGTCGGAAAAAATTAGTTTTGGTGGCATATCGGGTAGCTTTATAATTAAGAAAAACAGGATCACCTCCCTAATAGAGATGGATCTCATTTCCATTTATCCGGTAATTGAATGTGGTGGTCATTTTCAGAATCTCCAGAACCTGCGCAATATTCTCTTTTTCAAAAACACCGCTGATGTGCTCCTGTTTCAACGCGTTGTTGTCGAAATTAACCGTCACATTATATTTCCTTTCCAGTTGCCTGGCCACATTTTCAAAGTCTTCGTTATTGAGTACCAGCTTATTATTTAGCCACGCCGTTTCCACAAAACTGTTGTTAACGGCCGGCGGCAGTTCCTGAACCTGATAGCGAAGTTCATTGCTCACATCCGGGGTCCTCACCCTGACCGCCTTTATTTCCGGTTCGTTGATCACAGTTAACTTTTCATGCGGGGACAAAGTGATTTTCTTTTCTTCATCATCATTCATCATTACCTGTACTTTCCCGCTGATCAGGGTGGTTTCAATATCGGCATCTTCCTTATAGGCCTTTATGTTAAACCGGGTTCCCAGCACCCGCACCTTGATTTTACCGGCATGAACCAGAAATGGCGCACTGGCGCTTTGGGTTACTTCAAAAAACGCTTCCCCTTCAAGGGTCACTTCCCTGCCGGTATTGGAAAAATGTACCGGATAGATCAGTTTACTGCCGGCATTCAGCCTGACCCGGGTACCATCCGACAGGGTGATCAGGGATGTGGATCCGTTGCGAACCACCGCTGTTTTGCTGATGGGTGCCGACTGGGATTTGTTATAATAAAAATGGTAATACAAAAGGGAAGCAGCGGCGCAGATCAGCATGGCCGCAGCAGCCGTCCACTGCTTGTAGCAAGTAGAAAATAGTCCCGAAAAGCGGGGTCTTTGACGGGGTGATGGCTCTGTTTCATTGGCGGGTTCCGCATTGAGCCTGTCCGTCAGGTGCTGCCAGCCCAGATTGACCAGCTCTTCTTTGGGAATGTTCCTTTCGAAATGGTTCCTGCTGCCTTTCAGGGACAGGATGATTTCCTGTAACAAACCATAATCCGGGTATTTGGATAACAAGGCGGCCAGGTCAACCAATTCCTGTTCCGTGGCCATCTTACCCGTTTTTTTGGCCATCAGTTCTATGATCCTTGCTTTTTCCATAAGTTGCCCGTTCTGTAGCATACACAGGACACGGCTTCGGGGCCGGATTCTTAAAGAGGTCAGGGTTTTTTTTGGAAGAAAGGGTAAAATCAGGTCAATACCCGGTTCGGGCCTTTAAGTAGGCGGGGGTCAGGGAGGGTTTAAGCAGTTGTTCCAGTTTTTTCAGGGCTATGGTGAGTTGGGTGGTTACGGTTTTGTAGGAGATTTCCAGGATTTCCGCCACTTCGGTGCAGGATAGTCCGTCTTCCTTTACCAGTTTGAATATCAGTTTGCATTTTGGGGGCAGCTGATCAATGGAAAATTCAATCATTTTCTTCAGTTCATTGGTGATCAGGGTTTGCTCCGGGTCCGGGCTCAGGTAAAAATGGGTGACCACAAACCGATCGTGGTCTATATTTTTTTTGGAAGCCTGTTGACGGAGATAATTCGCAGCGGTGTTTTTTACGGCCACGTACAGATACACGTTGATGTTTTTAATGCTGTCGAGACCCGTCCGCTTTTGCCATAATTTCAGGAACACATCGTTTACGATCTCTTCAGCCAGTTGTCTGTTTTGAATAAAAGCATAGGCAAACTGGAATAGTTTAAACACATTCTCCTCGTACAGCTGCTTAAAGGCAGCCTCATCATTTTCAAATTGTATGCGATGGAGAAGGGTTTGCATAATATTTATTCGTGTCCGGATTTAACTACCTGGATACTGCCATTGCATTTGGCAACGACAATCAGATAGCGGTCTGAGGTTTTAATTTCCATGATATTGCGAACGTCCCCTGTAAGGCACAAGCCGGTTTTGTCATAGGGTAGTGGCGTAAAGCCGCCCTTACCATCGCCCTTTAAAACAAGACCTATACCGGCATCCAGCGGTCCCTGCTGAACCCGGAAGGGAAAGAAATTGCCGGCTAAAATAATGTCCTCATGGCCATCGCCGTCAACGTCTTTACCGATCATCCCGTTGATCACGCTCATTTGCGCGTAATCCGGAAGATCTGTTCGGGTGAAGGTCCCGTTGCCCTCATTCCGCAGAAAAATGGATTTCGTTGTTTTTATGTCAACCGATTTGGCGGTGGCCAGTTGTTCCGGACCAAACAGATCCGTTATCTGCGCATCCGCATAGTCCCTGTAACGGCTGAATTTTTTTTGAAGTCCGGGAATCTGGCGCAGCATTTCATCCCTGGTGAAATAAGGATAGCTTTTGCCGCCGTTGTAATAACTGAGGATCGGATCAATAATGCCATCCTGGTTGAAATCGGCATAGGTAATTGTCAGTGGTTCATCCGGAGTCGCTTTGAATTGGGTATTTAGACCAAGATTGCCAACCACGAGGTCGGTGTCGCCGTCATGATCAAAATCACCGGCGAGTATCCTGCACCACCATCCGTCTGTGCCGGATAATCCGTAGGCGGCGGTGCGGTCGGTCAGCCTTCCTTTTTGGTTTTCAAATATGCGTATGGGCATGAATTGCCCGATCACAATTAAATCCTCCCATCCATCTTTATTCAGATCGAGCCACAAGGCATCCGTAACCATGCCGGGGTGGCCAAGCAGGGAATCGGTTTGGGAAATATCTTTTTCAAACCTGATTTTGCCGCGGACGCTTTTATTTTTCAGGATAAAACTTTCCGGCGCTTCGGGAAACAGGCCCGGCTGAATGCGGCCGCCTACAAACAGGTCGGCCAGTCCGTCGTGATCAATATCCGCGGCACGCACGCAGGCACCGCTGATGGTTTCTGCAGGCAGGGCGTCGTCCAGCTTTTTAAAATTTCCATGGCCATCATTTTCAAAGATCCTGTCCTGGTAATTTTTGCTGTTCAAAGGATAATCGGCGCCGCCGCTGACGATGTACAGATCCGGATGGCCGTCCCCGTCCGCATCAAAAAAAAGTGCATCGGTATTGGTAAAATTTTTATCTGTGTTCCAGGGCTGGCTTGGCGAGGGTATAAATTTTCCATCTTTGGTTTGCAGATACAATATGCTTTCCTGCCCCGAAGAAGCGCCGATAAAAAGATCTTCCAGACCGTCGCCGTTGACATCTGCTTTTGCCAGACAGGGTCCGGTTTTGGACAACTGGTAAGGCAACAGCGGAGAAATTTTAAAATCCACAAAAGCGGATGGTTTATCCGTAAAACGGATCCCGGAATTTTGGGTGACGTCCCGGAAAAGTGAATGCACGATGGATTTTGCCATATCCGTCCGGGGTATTGAGGCTCCACTTTCGTCAATTACCAGCAGGGTATCCGCTTTTACATCCCGGAGAAGAGATTCTTTACCGCCCGGCCATTTTACCTTTAAGGTTTTGATAAGGCTGTCGGCGCCCAATCCGATGTGCATGATGGGATCGACGGATGACTGAAATCCGCGCGCCGTATATTCTTCCTGCATCTGGTTGCCATGGGCCGTTTGCACATACAGCTTTGCGCCGATGCCGAAAGTATTTTTACCTTCTCCCTTAAATCTGATTTTCAGGAAGTGTGCGCGTTTGTTATCGGAAGTATTGTTCCTGTACAGGGTCGCGTTGTCATTCAGGTTATTGATCACGAGATCCAGATCCCCATCGTTGTCCAGGTCGGCATATACGGCGCCGTTGTTGATGGATTTTTTGGTTATTCCCCAGTCGCTGGTCACATTGGTAAACCGGAGATCATGGTCATTCCTGAACAGGTAATTATTGAGTTTGGTGGAAGGCATGTCCTGGACCAATTTCCACATTTCCAGTTTGTTGCCGTTTTTTTCTTTGTATTCCGAGGAATAACCTGAAGTGTATTTCACAAAATCCAGATTAGTCATATCCCGCAGGATGCCGTTGGAGATAAAGAGGTCTTTCCATCCGTCGTTGTCAAAATCGGCGAACAATGGCGCCCAGCTCCAGTCGGTATTGGACACTCCGGCCATCTGACCTACTTCGCTGAATATCGGGGTGCCGCTGCTGTCCGTACCATTGTTCAACTGAAGGGTGTTGCGCATTTGCTGGTGATGGAATCCGTGATCCACGCGCAGCGTATACTTGTCATAGCTGTCGGCCCCGCGCAATAATTTCTGCCGGTGGTTGCCTTCGGGAAGCATGTCCAGTACCATGATGTCCGGATTACCGTCGTTGTTGTAATCGGCAATGTCCGAGCCCATCGCGAATTCAGAAATGTGGCCGGCTGCTTTGGCGAGCACTTCCCGGAACGTTCCATCGTGATTGTTGAGGTAAAGGAAATCCCTTTCATCATAATCGTTCGTCACGTAGATGTCGGGCCAGCCATCGTTGTTCACGTCGCTGATGGCGGCGCTGAGACCGAAATTGAGTCCGCTTCCATAGATGTGTGCCGAATCGCTCACATCCGTAAAATGGCCGTTATCGTTTCGGTAAAGGCGGTTGCCGAATTTCGGATTCCGTTTTGCCCGCAGTTTATCCGTGTTGAAATATGGATTAAAAAACATGTCGGCATGGTTCACCATAAACATGTCCAGGTCGCCATCGTTATCCATGTCAAAAAAAGCCACTGAAGTAGTGTATGTTCCCGGGGCATCGAGACCGTATTCTTTGGCGGATTCTTTAAAAACCGGTGAGCCGTTTTTCAAACCCTGATTTATATATAGTTCGTTGCATCTTTCTTCATCGGTTCCGGGTCCGGAGTAACAGACATATATATCCAGCAATCCGTCTCCGTTCACATCCGCCATCACCACGCCCGTTTTCCACCTGGAGCGGCCATTCAACCCGGCTTTGTCCGTGATGTCCTCAAACTGAAAATTTCCTTTGTTGAGGTATAATTTATTGGGGACCATGTTGCCCGTGAAAATGATATCGGGCAGGCCATCATTGTTCAGATCCCCGACGGCCACGCCGCCCCCATTGTACAGATACTCATAGGTGAGAATATTGTAATCTACATTTTCCTTTATATCGTTCCTGAAATCAATATGGGTTTCCGAAGAAGGGACTTCTGTAAAAACAGTTTTGGGCTGGTCACGGCAGGCTGCCAGGCAAAAAAATGTTGTAATAAAAAATGGAACGGATTTAAATGTCATGAAATCCGGTTTAAGCAACAGCAGTCTTTGCACTTTTCATTTTAGTTTTCTTTTGGGAACAGCCAGACGCTGAATCCCAAGCATACGAGCATGAAATTAAAGGATTGTCTGTTTCTGCGGGAAATTATTTCCCCAAAATCGGCTTTCCATGTTACAATAATAGGAATACCGGGGGAATAACGCACATAATCCATGCTGTTGTCATAAGCAGGAGGGTTGTATTCGTGCCCAGGATGCCATTCACCTGATTGGTTATCTGCAGAAATCGCGGGTGTGGTTTATCCGATGCGTTCATTATTATTTACCGAAGTCCCAGCCCAGACCAATCATCAGGTTCCTGGGTTTGCCCGGCCATTTGTTTGTATTATTATAGGCACCTGCCCAGTAAACCGCATTCGTTACATTATTCAGAAAAGCCGACAAGGAAATCTGTTTAATTTTATAATACAGGCCGGCATTTAAGACCGCATATCCCGGCAACGTAAAACCTGCGGCGAGGGTATTGCGCCGGCTGGCCTGGCTATGGCCCGCGGCAATACCCAGGTTCTTCAGGGCGCCATGGGTAAAAGTATATTTGATCCAGCTGTTACCGGAATTTCTTGGGGAATTTTCCATTAAGCTGCCCACCTGTTCTGCTATTTTACTGTCCAGCACCTCCGCAACACAATGCGCATACGCCAGGGAGACGGATAAGTTACTGAGTATATTTCCGTTCGCTTCCAGCTCAATACCCCTGGATCTGTCCGAGCCCTGCTGGATATACAAATTGGGGTTTGACACATCGTTGGCATTTACGGCCACATTTTGCAGGGTGAGTTGATAGATGGCAGCGGTAAAGGATAATTTGTCCTTAAACACATTTGCCTTGAACCCGGCTTCATACAACTGGCTGGTTATCGGTTTGAACGGCGCATCAAATACCTGCACATCCGTGGAGACTTCAAAAGGGTCGAACCCTTTATTATAAGTGGCATAGAGACTGGTATGCGGTGTAAGCAAATAAACCAATCCAACACGCGGCAGGAAAACATTTTCATGCAGGTCCTGGCTGCTGTCATTTTCATCATCTCCCTTGTACATTTCTTCGCGGAGACTGACCAGCAATTTCCAGTTCTTCCAACTCACCAGGTCCTGAACATACACACCCTGTGTATGATAAACATCGTCATCAACATCACTTCCGTCGGAATTAAAATCAGAAGGGCGGTAGGTGGCTGTCGGACGCGCGATGTATTGCGGATTAGTCAGACTGAATGTGCCCACGATCCCGCTTCCGTCTCCGAACTGATCCGGCAGTTCAAAATACTGCTGTTCCAGTTTCACACGGCTTTTCACATAATCATATCCGGTGGTTAACTGATGGTTCAGCTTACCGGTATTGGCCTGATAACTGAAGTAGGTGGTCAGGGTATTTGTGGTAGTATGATAATCCCAGGTTGAATAATACAAAGAAACGGAATCCGGTGTGATGTAATCATTGATCCCGTGGTCCGCAACATTTTGCCAGGTGTTGTAATGCAGGAAACCTGCACTGACGCTCAGCCGTTTGCTGATCTTATAGGAAAAAGAAGCAATGGAAGCCAGATTGGTTTCGTGCAGGTAATCACCGGGCTGTGTAGCCGAAAGTTGAATGGGCGTTGATTGCAGGCCGGAAGCATCCTGTAAACCGGGTTGCCCCCGGTCGAGCGTGGTATTAATGTGTGACAGGGAAAAGTCCAGATTTATCTTTAGCCGGTCATTGGGTACGAAAGATAAAGATGGTGCAAGCTGGTAGGATTTTGCATAAAACTGGTTACGGAAAGAATTCGTTTTGTCGTAACCGGCATTCATCCGGTACAGCAGGGTTTTGGTTTTGTTGAGCGGGCCGGTCACATCGCCTTCCGCCCGGAAATGATCCCAGCTTCCTCCGGCAATATTCAATGCTGCTTCCTGGGTATCCAGTGGTTTTTTGGTCACCAGGTTAATTGTTCCTCCCGGATCGCAATTTCCATACAGGGTTGCAGTAGGGCCTTTGATCACTTCAATCCTTTCCACATTCACCAGCATGGCGCTGGTATAGGTGGTATTGTATCCGCGGAGCCCGTTGATGTCCCGGGCATTCTCCGCCCTGAAACCCCGGATGGTATATTCATCGTATCCGGAATAATCATTCACGCCGGACACGCCGGAGGCAGCATCCTTAAGGGTAAATTCCATTTTATCCTGAACCAGTTCCTTGGTGATCGCGGAAATGGATTGCGGTATACTGATGACCGGCGTTTTCGTTTTTGATCCGAAAAAGGAATAATCGCTTTTGTATGATTTTTGTGTTCTGCCCAGTACTTCCACCAATTGCAATGTCCTGACACTGTCGCCCTCTCTTTTTTGCGCATATATCGGCTGGGCGGATAATATAAGCATGGCTGCGGCGGTAAGGAAAACCAGGATTCTGTTGGGCATAGTGTGTCAGTCGCCGTAAAATAGCAAAATTATTAAACAGGTACAAGGCTTGACATGCCGCGAGCCGGGATGGGTTTAAAAATCCACCATGGGCTGGTCCTTTGTAAAAATCCACTGCTTTAGCGATGCGGAGCAAAGATCGGGTAAGCTAAACCGTTGAGATCATACACCACTTTACCCCCGCGGATGGTGAGTTCGCTTTCCAGTTTTTTATCGCCTTCAATTTTCTGACCCGTATAATCAAAGAATCCAAATTTCCCCTTGCGCAGGTTGAGTACGGCCACATCCGCTTCAGCGCCCACGGATAAATTACCCAGTTCGGTATGTTTTATTTCCTGGGCGGGGTTCCAGGTGGACGCTTTGATCACCGCATTCAGGTCCATGCCCATGGCCATAAACTTGGATGCTATATTCAACATGTCCTTCATCGCATTGTTCATACTTCCGGTATGCAGGTCGCTGCTTAGGGAATTGGGTGGAAAACCTTGTTTCAGTGCGGGAATCCCCTGGGAAAAAGAAAAGCTGATCCCGCCATATCCCACGTCAAAAATGATCCCTTTCTTCCTGGCCTCCCATACAAAGGGTTTTACCTTCCAGCTGATCGTGTCCACAATCGATTCGCGGGACCTCAGCTGGGCGTAACAATGGGTAAGAATATCACCCGGCCGGAGGTGTTTGGTGAAAAGTTCTTCAATGGAAAGTGGAGGATTGCTGCCTCCGAAATCTATCATCACCGGTATATGAGCGAGATTGCCCCCTATAACGGCCTGATCCACCGGCTTCCATTCCGGCCCTTCGAAATGCGCCACTTTTATGCCCACCACGATTTTCGGATTGGCCCTGGCCACCATCGCAGTGAGCCTTCCGTCCATGTCGTTTGAATCCTGTTCATAGGGACCACCGCGCATGCCTTCACCCACAATATTCAGGAACACCAGGATCCTGGTCTGGGAATTGTCAATGATGTTTTTCTTGAATAAGGCAAAGCTCTTCCATCCTGAACTGCCCGCGTCCACCACCGTAGTTACTCCGGTGCGAAAAGTAAATCCGTCCGGTGCAATGGCTGAAAGTCCGTTGCTGAGATAATGATCCGGTTCGGTGCCAAAGAAATCATGGGTATGGATATCGATCAGTCCGGGTGTAACATACATTCCATTTGCATTCACCACCTGCGTGGCACCTGACGTGTCAATCTTTTTTGCCACCGCGGCAATCCTGCCGTCTTTGATCCCGATGTCCATCAGGGCATCGATGTTATTTTTCGGATCGATCACATGACCACCATGAATAACGATGTCGTAGGATTGTCCGTAACTAAAAAAAGAAATCAGGATTAAGGCCACGAGACTGCAAACTGTTTTCCCCATGATATTTTTTTTATGC
>DASRLM010000739.1:0-4553 GCA_035648455.1 Puia sp.
ATTATAATCAGAATACGTTTAACCTCGGAACCAGTATACAGCTGTCCAAACGCGTCAACATGCTGTTTAACGTATCGTATTTTAACAATATTTATAATAATGCACCTGCTCTGGGTAATACTGAAGCTGCGCTTCAGTCAAACCTTATTTATGCTTATGGAAGGAATTACCGGGGTAAGGCAGATAATGGGACTTACCGGCTTCCGGATTATTCGCAAAACAAATTCAGCGGGTTTCCCTGGGCCGGAAACGGGGGTGCACAATATCTGTATTGGGATACCTATGCCAACAATGAAGCGGTAACCAGAAACAAACTGATCGGATCTGCACAAATGAATTATGAAGTAACCAGTTTCCTGAACCTGATGCTGAGAGGAAGTATGGATGCCAACACCAACCAGGATGTGGTGGTTAATGATCCAACGGATCCCACAGGAACTTTGGGTGGCAAATATGCCAATGGCCTTACAAGGGATATTGCCAGCAACTACGACGTGCTGGCCACTTTTCATAAGGAGCATATTGCCAAATCTGATTTTAGTGCGCGACTGTCCGTGGGAGGTACCGCATATAAGAGATCTTCTTATGGCATTTCCGGCTCAACGGCTCAGTCTTATTCGGTTCCCTATTTAACTTATCTGGGTAATTATACCGGCGTTACCCAACCGGGTCAGGTTCCAGCGGAAACATGGTATGATAAAAAGCTGAATTCATTATATAGTTTCTTAAACCTGTCTTACAAAAATTATCTGTTCCTCGATGTTACGGGAAGGAATGACTGGGCATCCACGCTTCCTGCAAAGGAATGGTCTTATTTCTTTCCTTCTTTTTCTGCCAGCTATGTGTTTTCTGAAGCCCTCCACATTAATCCATCCGTGCTCAGCTTTGGTAAATTCAGGGCTGCGTGGGCGGAAGGGGCAGTTGATGTTCCGGCATACGCCATCAACACGGTTTATGTACCCGGATCTTTTGCAGGCAATCCGACGTCCTCTTTGCCCGGCGCCTTACCGGCAATTGATTATAAGCCCCAGATCAATAAAACGGCTGATTTCGGTATTACTTTAGGCTTTCTGAAAAACAGGATAAATTTTGATTTCAGATATTATTATGGTCGCTCTTACAATCAGTTATTGAATTCCCCATTACCCATGAGTTCGGGTGTGTCCAGCATTATCGTAAATACCGGCGTACTGGAAAACTCGGGTTTGGAAATGATATTAAATGCAAGAATAGTTGACCAGCCGTCCATTAAATGGGATTTCAGTATTAACTTATCCAACAACTATAACAGGCTGTTGTCGCTTAGAGAAGGGGCTACGAGGGTCGATATGAATAATATATGGGGAAGCAGCGGCACGTATATTTCTGCGGCAGTTGGGCAGGAATTTGGTTCCATTTTAGGCTATGACTATGTATATGATCCTAAAACACATCAGCCATTGTTACAGAGCGAGGCTCAGATCATGCAGAATTTTGGTGTGGATGCCACAACGGCAGCAGCCATGAAAGGAACCGTTTACCAGGCGACTACGAGCATTGTGCCCATTGGTAATTCATACCCGAAATTCAGGGGAGGCATGACCAATACCGTTACGCTGAAAGGCGGTTTTTCCGTCAGCGCGCTGATCGACTGGAAAATAGGTGGTCAGATATGGTCGGGAACCTATGCGTCCACCATGCAGCAGGGAACGGCGCCCCAAACCTTAAAAGAAAGAGACGGAGGCGGTCTGGATTATACCACGCCCGATGGAACAGCCACAAAATGGGGCGTTATTTTACCCGGTGTTTATCCTGATGGTTCCACGAATACAACGGTGGTGCATTATTATTACAAATACATGCAGTTCGGGGTATGGAGCAGCGGACCCAATAACAGTCAGTGGATCCACCGGTCTGCTGTTTTAACGGATACCTGGTATAAATTACGGGAACTATCTCTGAACTATTCAATCCCTGACAGGCTTGTAAAAAAGACGAAAGTTTTGCAGGCAGCCTCTGTTTCCCTGGTGGGAAGGGATCTGTTTTATCTGTACAGCTCATTGCCAAATAAAATAAACCCAGAAGGGGTGAACGGTGCAGGTAATGCACAGGGTATTGAATTTGGGTCCTTACCAGGCGTTCGTTCCATGGGAGTACAGTTAAGGGTGTCATTTTAATAAGCACCAAAGCCTATTTATATAATTCATCATCGAATAAACTCAGTAGAATTATGATTCATTCAAAACAAATTTTTATATGCCTGATGTTTGGTGTGTTTTTTCTGAATTCCTGCACAAAAAATTTCCAGGCATTAAATGAAACACATGATAAACCTTCCATAACTACCATAGCTCCCCTAATGAATAGTGTTATCGGTTCACTTTTTTTGCGCGGACAGGAACAGGCATCCGTTCATAACGATTACTATTATCCGGTTACCCAGTTAGCAGCCACAACCAGTATTTCCGGTTACGTTTTGTCCAATGGAGTGAATGATATCTGGAACGATTATTACGGTCAACTTCAGAATCTGAATGCGATTCAGGATAAAATTAACGCCACGCCAGACAAAGAATCGATGAATAATATTCAGGCTGTTTTATTTACTTTACGGGCATATAAAACGTTCCGCGTAACAGACCAATTTGGGGATATTCCCTATTTTAATGCCGGGAAGGCCTATACCGGCAAGGTGCCGAATTTCAGGGTGGGGTATGATTCACAGCAATTAATATACGACTCCCTGCTGACTGATTTAACATGGGCTGTAAAGAACATCAATACGACCGGAGGACTTACGTCCGCAGGTAATCCTTACCAAAGCCTGGGGAGTTTCGATACTTTTTTTGGCAGTGACATGACGAAGTGGTTAACCTTTGCCAATTCCTTAAGGTTGAGGTATGCCATGCAAATGGTGGAAAAAGATCCGACTACGGCTACGCCCATTATCCAGGATGCCTTAAGCGGCAGCGCTCCGTTAATTGATGATGGAAACGATGTGTGCATGTGGCCTGCTTCTTTGGGAGGATATGATCTTTGGGTAAGATGGTGGGCCATTTCATCTGGTGGTGCGGGGTTCCTGCGCATGAGCAGTACGATGTGGAATATGGTGTCGGATAATAATACCGATGCCGGTATATTTGATCCAAGAGCAAAATTATTTGTCGAAACCAACCAGGCTGGTAATTGGGCTCCTAATATTATTGGGGTCAGCACCGGGGATGGCGTTAGCGGATATCCATCCGGAACTGATCCCAGCCTGAAAAACAATGCGTTGTATTCCCCGTTTAACTGGTACCTGATCAGGGACGAGTGGTATATCCCCGAGTTGATTATGACCGCCGCTGAAGTGCATTTTTTGAAGGCAGAAGCCTATGCAAGAGGCCTGGGTGTGGCACTGAACTTCACTACGGCCGAAACCGAATATGAAGCGGGTATTACCTCTTCAATCAATTTCTGGTATGCTGTTGCCGCAGGCACCGATAACGTGAGTGAAAACTGGGCGGCGGTTGCGCCACCCCCTCCAACCGTAGGGCAGATGAACACATTAATGACCAATCCCAAAGTTGCTTTTACCGGAAGCGATGCAGATAAACTTAAGAAAATTTACGCGCAGGAATGGTTGTCCGATTTCCGCCAGCCCTGGCTTGCCTTCAATTTATGGAGAAGAACAAGTAATACACCGGTTGACCCAAACAGTAATCCGCCGGCTTCCAACCTCAGTTTTTACCGGTTGCCCTATGCACAGGATGAAGCAGTGAACAATACAGAAAATTATAACGCGCAAGTAGGCAAAATCGGAGGTAATAATACCAATGTAAAAGTTTGGTGGATGCCATAATAAACAGTCAATTGATTAAAATGGCGCTGAATGCTTTCAGCGCCATTTGCATGTAATGCGGTTCATTTTATTTCCCGGGACCAGGACGGTGGCTGGGGGCTTCATTTCGTCAAATCGGAAAAAATTTTTCATTTTAAACGTTTAAGCATATTTTTATTTAATGGAGAAGAAGGTTTCCATTAAAGATATTGCTAAGCAGGTAGGCGTATCCACTGCCCTGGTCAGCTATGTACTCAACAACAAAGAGAAGGAAGCGCGTGTGGGCAGGGAGGTTGCCGAGAAAGTGCGCCGTGCGGCCAGAAAGCTCAATTATCAGCCCAACCTGATCGCACGGAGCCTGCAGAGTGGCCGCACGCAAACACTGGGGCTGATTGTGGCGGATATTTCCAATCCATTCTTTTCTTATATCGCCCGGGTGATTGAAGATGCGGCCAACCAGCATGGATACACGGTGATCATTGGCAGCAGTGATGAACAGGCCTCTAAATCCGCGTCCCTGATCAGCGCCTTTCTGAACCGTAAGGTAGACGGGCTCATCATTGCACCGGCCGAAAAAAGCGAAAAGCAACTGCAGAACCTGTTGAATGACCGTTTCCCTTTTGTTTTAATTGACCGGTACTTCGAAGGCCTTTCTTCGAATTCGGTTCACATCGATAATTATCAGTCTGCCTATGATGCGGTGGATCACCTGATAAAAAAGGGATACCGGCGGATTGGCATGATTGCTTATGAT
>DASRLM010000740.1:0-4864 GCA_035648455.1 Puia sp.
TTTCTCCTTTGAGAAAATGCAATGGTTATGGCAAGCAGAAAAATAATTGTTTGCAGTAATTTTTTTTTCATATTCTATTTTTGAAATCTCCTCCTTATCCATCATTTTTTCAGCCACGGGCTTTCAAATTCTAATTTCTCCAATCCGGATTTTATTTCAGGGCAGTTCATAAATAATTTCCACAGCAAACCAGTTCTGTAATTTTCAATCATTCCCACAATCGGACCTTCATCAATGGCAAGGTATTCCGTTGCGTACCAGTTTTTTTCCTCGCTGAAAGCGTCCGTGAAGCCGTATCCGCGCCATATTTTATTTCCAAGGTCATTATAAAAATGTTTTAGCGCAAGCATGGAATATTGAGGGGTGTAGGGAAACGCGGAAAGCGCCGCAGTCGGTGTAATTACGCCCAGGTCATTGGTCGGTGAATGCGCATCGTACCCCTTGTAATTATCACTTGCCGTGAGGCCCCAGCAATTTTCTCCGTAGCCTTTGAAATGATTGGGATTGATAACGCAATGTTTGTAATTGATCAGGGTATGGTTATAATTTTCTTCCCAATAATCCGCATATTGATCCTTCAAACCATGCGGGTCGAGCCCAAGAAAAGAGTATTGGGAAAAAAATAACGGCCCACCGTAATCAAATCCAAGGGGTAGTTTTACCCCATAAAATTCTTTGCCATTGTAAAAATGGTTGCTTTGCGCCCAACAGTTATGATACACTTTTGCATCAATGGAATAAGTGGGCGATGAGGCAGCAAGAACATAGGTGATCAGACATTCATTCCAGCCCCGGATCTCGAAATTCATGCTCCATCCATTGTTGGGACTCCAGTGCCAGTATAGCAGATCAAGGCCTCCGCGCGTATGCCAGTTCCATTCGGCATCTCGCCAAAGGGAGTTAATGCGCTTGCGCAATTCGGTTTCTTCTGAATTATTCAGATTGAAATATTGCCTTGCACAAAGCAACCCTTCGAACAGATAAGAAGTCTCCACGATATCGGCACCGTCGTCTTTTCTGCTGAAGGGGATTGTTCTCCCGGTGGCACCGTCCATCCAATGTGGAAAAATGCCATGATAGCTGGATGCTTTTGAAAGAAAGCGGACCTCCTTTAATAAAAATCTTACGGCAGTATCCCGAGTAATCCATTTTCTTTCCGTTGCAACAATAATGGCCATTACACCAAATCCGCTTCCGCCTATGGTTACCACCTCGTCACCATAGGCGTATGACTTATTGCTGCGTTCCCTGGCAAGGCCGCTGACGGGATGGGCGAAATCCCAGAAGTAGGCAAAAGTTTGTTTTTGTACCAGGTTGAGCAGAGCGCTGTCTGAAAGATTGGCCGGGCGGCCGGCATCTACCGGGCCGGCTGATTTTTTCTTAAGGGTCTGGGCAGATAAAAAGGAAGCCAGGTTGCCCAGCAGTAAAATGATTAAAAAAGTTTTTATTGATTTCCAACCTTGCATGATCATTTATTTATTTTGCGAATACCCTGGAATTTTCCGGAAGTAATGCCCGGATTTCAATTCCTTTTTCAATTCAGCGCAGCACGGGAATAATTTCAATCTATTTTGATTCGGGACTGGCCTGCCTGAAAAAAAGCAAGCTGTCGTTGTTTCTTGCCATCATCAGCATTCTATTTCCACCCGTCGTATTCAACCATTTGGCATCCCTTACTTCACCGCCGACTTCGGGTAAAATGCCGGGCTTGTTAAACAATGCATTTTTTTTATCAAGTGAAAAAAGAGTTGGATACAGGGCATCATATCTTCCTTCATAAGGCAACACGCCATAAAAATTACCTGACGCCAGGAAGGCTGCCGTGTTATTGGAAGGAACAGGAGCGAAAGAGAAAACAGGGGCAAGCTGAACTGCCTCGGGAAGATCCATTCTCCGGAAATTACCATGGCCATCGTTTATGAAACACGAGGAGCTTAAGGTTTCTGCTTTCAATTCAGTGTAGTCTTTGAATAAATCATAGAACATGTATTGTACAGTTTTGCCAGCTACTTCATCGTAAGTTAAATATGCTTTTTTAAGAACCTGTAACGCATGCTCCAATTCGTCCTTCCCCAGAAAAGTATATTCCTGTCCGCCGATTGTGTAACACATGATCTGTTCGATGGTGCCATTGTGGTCAAAGTCTTTGACATATAATTTTAAAGGGCCGTCTTTTCCCGCCCATAATTTTGAGTTGTGCCCCCAGTTGCCGGCTAAAATATCCGGGAATCCGTCACCGTTGACGTCTGTTACATTCACCGTTTGCCAAAGACCCGTAGATTGCGGAATGTCTGTTTCGGTGAATTTGCCGTGGTTATTGATGAATATTTTCAGTGGCATCCATTCTCCGGTCACAATCAGATCAGGCCATCCGTCCTGGTTTATATCGGCAAAGGCTGCCGTGGTAACTGCCCCTAAGTTTGACAAGGGAATTAAACTATCCGGCGCAAGGTCAAATTTGCCTGAGCCATCATTCAATAAGAGATAGGATGTCATCGGGCTGCCAAAATCATTTCCATGTGCGCCTGACAACACACCAATAAAAATATCGAGGTCTCCGTCATGATCAATATCCGCAACAGCCACACAGGATTTATTATTCAAAACCGGCAGTAAGAGATCCTTCTTTTCCTTAAAGTGGCCTTTACGATCATTTATATAGAGGCGATCCTGTAACAGAGGCGATAAATCTTCGGTTGGCTCATTTCCTCCGCTTACCACATACAGGTCGGGATAACCGTCGCCATTGGCATCAAAAAAAACGGCATCCACGTCTTCGCTCATCGCGTATTTAGCAAACAAAGTGGTATCTGATGGAACAAACTTTCCGTCTTTGCGCTGTATCATCAACGCACCCGGCTGGCCTTTCGCACCACAGGCGTAAAAATCATCCAGTCCATCTTTATTGACGTCGCCGACGGCAATCTTTGGACCCCTTGTGCTCTCCTTGTGTGGAATCAGGTATTGAATATTGAAATCCGTAAAGTTATTTTCCCGGTGTTTCCATTTGCAGTTTACCTGTTCTGTTATATTTTGAAAGATCTCTTTTTTCTTGGGGAAAAAAGCATGATAATTAAAATTTCCTGATGCATCTTTTTGACGAACGGTCAATGGCTTATTTGCAGGGATCTGCCTGATGATCTGGTATTGTTGGGTGGGCCATACAATCAGCAGGCTATCAATTAATGACAAAGAATCCAAACCGAAATGCAATCGGGTGTCGGATGAAGACTGAAAGCCGCGGGTGAGCATTAACTGCTGATACTGCATTTTGCCGCCTGCAAAAAGGTAGACCTTTGTGCCGATTCCGGTTGTATTCATGCCATCCCCCTTACAGGTGATACTGATCTGGTTTTTTCCTGAGGCATTGTTTTTTAAAATTACAGCAGGGGCGTTCAGACAATTGATGATCATATCGACATTGCCGTCATTATTCAGATCTGCATAGGCGGCGCCGTTGAAATAACCCTTCATGTCAGCAGTTCCCCAGGATTCACTGGAGTCTTTGAAGTTTGCGTTTCCGTCCCCTTTAAATAAGAAAGGGTGAGAGGCTCCGTCGGGCATTTTTTCGAGCGCTATATCATCATATTTGTCCGTACTGTTCAGGGCCCTGTTATTGTACATGTTGGAAATGAATCGAACATAATCCAGATCAACCGGACGTTTTACGATCCCGCTGGAAATAAATAAATCCTTATTGCCGTCGTTGTCCAAATCAACAAACAGCGGACTCCAGCTCCAGTCAGTAGCCGATACACCGGCAATCAACGCCACATCACTAAAACTTACCCCATCCCCGTTATTTCTTTGCAGGCAGTTTCTGGAGACCTGGTTCTGATAGCCGTTCTTAAGGATTTTTTGATTGTAAATATCAACATGTTCATCGCTGCCATAAGTTTTCAGGGTTTTCTCATCAGCAGGCAGCATATCTACGGTAATCAAATCCAGCTGGCCATCATTATTGTAATCGGCAGCATCATTGCCCATGCTGAAACGACTATAGTGATTCAGATGTTTGGCGCCGCTTTCTGTGAAAGTACCGTCACCATTATTCAAATAGTAATAATCATTCTCATGGAAATCGTTTCCTACATAGATATCATCCCAGCCATCATTGTTAAAATCTCCGACGGCAATGCCGAGACCATAACCCAGACTGCTTTGATAAATGCCGGCCTGTGCTGATACATCCGTAAACTTTCCTTTTCCATGGATCAGATCATTCCTGTATAGCCGATCGCCTGAATTGGGATCAAATTTTCTTCTGTTGCTGGTATCAACGATATTCTGGTTTGGCTGGTGAGATTGGTTTAATATAAAGCAGTCCAGATCCCCGTCATGGTCATAATCAAAAAATACCGCCTGGGTGGAAAAGCCAGAAAAATTTAATCCGTAGGCAGCGGCGCTTTCGGTAAAGGTGCCATTGCCATTATTGATGAATAGTTCATTATGTCCCTGTAAACCATGCGTATTGGCAACGGCACAAACATAGATATCCAGAAAGCCATCGCCATTCACATCCGCCATGGTTACGCCGGTGTTCCAGTCTGAACTGCCCGCTACGCCTGCTTTTTCCGTAATATCCTCAAATTCGAAATTACCTTTGTTCAGATATAATTTATTGTGACCCTTGCTGTTTGCGGCGAAATAGATATCTGGTAATCCGTCGTTATTGATATCTCCAACGGAAACGCCGGCGCCATTATAATAATACAGATAATACAGAATGCTTAAAAGATTTCTTTTTTCCAGCTTATTTTGAAAATCAATATTTGTTGTGGAGGATGACAAGCTGGTCAGCAGATGGGTTGGCTTGTGACAGGAAAGGAGAAGGATCAAGACCCCTATCCAAAGGAAGAAAAGG
>DASRLM010000741.1:0-2411 GCA_035648455.1 Puia sp.
CGCCATCCGTAAAGAAGCGGGAAATATATGGTCAACCGGGAAAATAGCATCATCCCAAAGCATCCAGGTTGCATACCAGGGAAAACCTCTACGGTCATTCACAAGATATTACTGGCGGGTAAAAGTGTTCAATCAGCGCCATGATGCATCTTCCTGGAGTGAGATCAATTGGTTTGAAACGGCCATGATGCATGCGGATGACTGGAAAGCGCAGTGGATAAATGATGGCAGCACTTTACCCAAAATCGAAAGCTATCTTAAAGAAGATCGCATGCCCCTTTTCAGGAAGGTATTTCCGGTGACAAAACAAATTCTTTCTGCCAGATTATACATCAGTGGTCTGGGTTATTATGAAGCTTATCTCAATGGCAATAAAATCGGGGATCATGTGCTGGACCCCGGATTTACCACCTGCAGCAAAGAGGTATTGTATGCTGTTTATGATATTGGTTCCCTGGTAAAAAAAGGAAATAATGTAGCGGGTATTATGTTGGGCAAAGGCTGGTATAATCCGCTTCCTTTTAAAATATTCGGCCGGTGGAACCTGAGTGACTATCAGGAATCCGGACGGCCCTGCGTGAAAGCGGAGATTCATATCAATTATAAGGACGGATCGGATGAAATCATTACAACGGATGAATCATGGCAAACGGCCCCGGGTCCGGTTACCCATAACAATATTTATCTCGGCGAGCAATACGATGCAAGACTTGAACAGAAGGATTTCAGTGCCATGCAGACGGATAGCATGGTATGGAAGCAGGCGGTGAAGATTCAGGGGCCTTCCGGAAAGCTGGCGTTCCAGATGCAACCGGCCATAAAAATTACGAGGATCATTATACCAGTCCGGATTACAGAACCAAAGAAGGATACTTTCATTGTGGATATGGGTCAGAATTTTGCGGGCGTTGCGAAAATAAAAGTCAGTGGTCCGGCAGGCACGACCGTCGCCCTCCGTTATGGAGAGGATCTTTTCGATGATGGCTCGTTAAATTATCTGACTACCTGCGCCACCCAGATTAAAAAAGGAGGAATAAATGGTGGTCCGGGTTGTCCGGAAACCGCCTGGCAGGAAGACCGCTATACCCTGAAAGGCGGAGGCCCGGAGACCTGGTCACCGCGGTTTACCTTCCACGGCTTTCGTTATGTGGAAATTACCGGCTGGCCGGGCAAACCCACACTCAAAGACATCGAAGGATTGCGGATGAACGCCGACGTGGAGCCGGCAGGAACCTTTGCCTGTTCCAACAGCATGTTCAACCAATTGCATGAAACCATTCAATGGACCTTCCTGAGCAATCTCTTCAGTGTTCAGTCAGACTGCCCTGCCCGGGAAAAAATGGGATATGGCGGTGATATGGTGGCAACGGCCAATGCTTTTATCTATAATTACGATATGGCCAATTTTTATCGTAAATCCATTCAGGATTTTGCCAATGAACAAAGACCTCTGGGCGGCATTACGGAGATCGCGCCCTTTACCGGAATAGACGACAAAGGATATGGTGACGATTCCGGGCCCCTTGGCTGGGAACTTGCCTTTCCCTATCTGCAGGAGCGTTTATATGATTTTTATGGCGATGAGGGTGTGATTTCAGATAATTACGATGCATTCAAAAAGCAGCTTGATTTTCTGAAATCGAAAACCGTTGACGGTGTGTTTTACTGGGATATCAGTGACCACGAGGCGCTCGATGCGAAGCCCGAGGCCCTCAGCGCCGCCGCTTTCTACTATCATCATATATGCGTGGCCGCCCGGTTTGCCTCCATATTGCATAAAACAGACGATTCGCTGAAGTTCAGCAGGCAGGCACAGCAAATAAAAAATACCATCATTCAGAAATTCCTGGTAAAGGGAACCGGAAGATTTGACAATGCCACCCAAAGCGCGCAACTATTCGCCTTATGGTATGATCTCTCCCCGGAAAAGGAAAATACCATGAAGGTATTAATGGAAGAATATGCCCGCCACGACTGGCATATCAGTACGGGGATCTTTGCAACAAAAATGATGTTCGATGTATTGCGTGAAAATAATCTGAACGATCTGGCGTATAGAATAGCCAACCAGCGCACATATCCCGGATGGGGTAATATGCTGGAACATGGAGCCACCACGTTATGGGAAACATGGGCCTATCCAAAAGCCGGCCCTTCCCAGAATCACCCGATGTTCGGCTCCATCGACGAATGGTTTTACCGCTCGCTGCTGGGCATCAATGGAGGATCACCAGGATTTGAAAAACTGATCATCAAACCACAACCGGTTGCGGGGCTAACCTGGGCCAGGGGAAGCTACTCTTCGATAAGAGGGAAAATTGACGTGGACTGGTCAGTGACGGGTCATCAACTGATTTTAAAGACAACGGTTCCCGCGAATACCAGTGCAGAAATATGGATTCCTTCTGCAG
>DASRLM010000742.1:0-2302 GCA_035648455.1 Puia sp.
AATGGAAACAAATGTGGATATGTGGAAATATGTAAATGTGAAAATGAGAAGCCTGCGATTTGCATCTGATCTGTATTTTGGATATTGCGGGTCTCCGCTGGGGGGGAATTACCCGGTTAACCAGGCGAAAAGGGATAACTACCCGAAAATGGAATGATGAAGGGAGACTGACTGCTGCAAGGCATTTTCACATTTACATATTTCCACATATCCACATTTGTTTCCATTTTTTTCACTAATTTCGCGTCCCCAATTTGGGAGTGCCCGTCAAACGGCACGTTATCACCAAAAAAAATGTAAACATGGCAAAGGAAATTACCGGTTATGTGAAATTGCAGGTAAAAGGCGGTCAGGCCAACCCCGCCCCCCCGATCGGGCCTGCCCTTGGTTCCAAAGGAATCAATATCATGGAGTTCTGTAAGCAGTTTAATGCCAGGACCCAGGACAGGATAGGAAAGGTTCTCCCTGTTCTGATCACGGTTTATACTGACAAATCCTTCGTATTTATTATCAAAACACCGCCAGCAGCGGTTCAGATTCTTGAAGCCGCCAAATTACAAAGCGGTTCCAAAGAGCCTAATCGTAATAAAGTCGGAAAAGTCAGCTGGACCCAGGTGGAAGCCATTGCGAAAGACAAAATGCCCGACCTGAATTGCTTCACCGTGGAAAGCGCCATGCGTATGGTAGCCGGAACGGCCCGGAGTATGGGTATTAATGTGGATGGTAAAGCACCCTGGGACAATTGATTTTTAACGCTAAAAAAATTATGACATGGCAATCACCAAAAAAAGAAAGATCGCTGCCGCCAAGGTAGATAAAAATAAGACCTACACCCTGAAAGACGCTTCTTCACTGGTAAAAGAAGTGAATACCACCAAATTCGATTCCTCCGTGGATCTCCACATCCGTTTGGGTGTGGATCCGAAAAAAGCAGACCAGTCCGTTCGCGGAACGGTCAGCCTGCCGCACGGCACAGGTAAAACCAAAAGGGTACTCGTTTTATGCCCTCCGGATAAGGAAGAGGCAGCAAGGGCCGCGGGGGCAGACTTTGTTGGCCTGGATGAATTCATCCAGAAAATAGAAGGCGGATGGGTGGACGTGGATGTGGTCATTGCCACCCCCTCCGTTATGCCCAAGATCGGGAAACTGGGTAAGGTGCTCGGCCCCCGCAACCTGATGCCGAACCCGAAAACAGGTACGGTAACCAATGATGTGGCGGCCGCCGTAAATGAAGTGAAAGGCGGTAAAATAGCTTTTAAGGTGGATAAGGCCGGCATCATCCATGCTTCCATCGGCCGGGTTAGTTTCAGCCCCGATAAGATCATCCAGAACAGCCAGGAGCTTATCAACGCGGTGATACGGGCCAAACCGGCTACCGCCAAGGGAACTTATGTTAAGAGCGTATTCATGGCCAGCACCATGAGTCCGGCCATTTCCATCGATACCAGGGGTTTTGCACAATAATTAAAAAAAGGTTATGACTAAAGATCAAAAAAACGAGGTGATTGAACTGTTGAAAGACAAGTTCTCCCAATATCAGAATTTCTACGTAACGAATACGGAATCGCTCAACGTGGCACAGATTGTGAAACTCCGCAGGATCTGCTTTGATAAAAAAGTGGAAATGAAAGTGGCCAAGAATACCCTGATCAAAAAGGCCCTGGAGAATCTGGACGCAAGCCGTTTTTCCGGTGTGTTTGATTCCCTCAACGGAGTGACCGCCCTGATGTTTTCCGAAAGCGCCAAGGAGCCTGCCCTGATCATCAGCAGTTTCCGAAAGGAAGGAAATATTGAAAGACCGGTACTGAAAGCCGCTTTCATTGACGGAGATGTGTTCGCAGGCGATAACCAGCTGACTACACTCACCACCCTGAAGAGCAAGCATGACCTGATCGGGGAAATCATCGGATTGCTTCAGTCACCGGCTAAAAATGTAATCAGCGGACTGAATGCGGGTGGTAAACTGGCCGGCCTGGTACAGGCGCTGGAAGCAAGGGCGGCAACAGCCCAGGCCTAGTGTGGTTTTTCCTTTAAAGGCAGAAAAGATAGTATTTAAGTTCTTAAGATTACCTGGCCGGATGGGATTCAAAAAAGGCATTTTTTTAAACCATCCTCCGGAGTCTGGCCAAAACCAGACCATGAAGGAGGAAAAAATCAAGCAAAAATGGCAGATTTAAAAGCATTCGCAGAGCAGTTGGTATCCCTGACTGTTAAAGAAGTAAATGAACTCGCAAAGATCCTCAAGGAAGAGTATGGTATTGAACCGGCTGCTGCAGCTGTTGCCGTTGCCGGCCCCGCTGCC
>DASRLM010000743.1:0-2348 GCA_035648455.1 Puia sp.
TGTAAAAATCCTGGTTGAGAGTAACATCGCTATAAGCATGACACAAAGCGGAAGTCCCTATGATAATGCCCTGGCGGAGCGCGTTAACGGGACAATTAAAAATGATTTCTTTCCTAAAGGGGTTTATCAAAATCATAAGGAAGCGATTAAAGCCGTCTCGAAGATTATACAGATTTATAATCAAAAACGCCCTCACGCCAACATAGACTATATAACGCCAGATCAGGCGCATGTTAAACAAGGCGACTTGAAAAAAAGGTGGAAAAATTATTCGAAACATTTATAACAAAAGGAGGGCACAATGCAGGTCGTAGAATAGGTTTTTTTAGGAAATACAGAAAAGCATTAAATAGAAAATTCCGGTAACACAATGCATTACCGGAATCAAATGCTCATCTGGCTGGAATACCCTGACAAGTTGCTCCTCAGCAGAGCCTGTTTCCGTTCTCCAGCATGCAAATCTAAAAACTTATCGACGTAGACAGAATAAATTATTACGAGCTTGAACTAATCGGTTATCATTGTAAAGCAAAAGCCGGACTAGTTAAAAATAGGTGTAATGAAAAAACAGGATTATCAACAAAAATTGTAAGGTTTTTTCAGGACGACACAGATTTAAAGGACGCCGTGTAATCAGTAAATAACAATACAGAGTTTTTCGCAAATAGGAATACAGAGTTTTTGGCAACAAGCCTGCAGAACTTTTGGCAACAAGGATACAGAGAAATTGGCAACAGGGAATGCAGAGCTTTTTGATGTACCGGCCGCGGCCGGTACATCAAAAAGGGATATTTACCGGAAAATATTCCGGTTTTATGAACCCATACGCGACCAAACTCATGACCTATCATTTAGTGCATCAATTACAGCGGGAAGGCTTTTCAATTTCCTATATCAGCAAATATTTTGTCCTGGACTGGCGTACGGTAAAGAAATACCTGAGCATGTCGGAGACAGAATATGAACAGTTCCTGGAAGCCCAATCCGACCGGAAAAAAGAGCTGGAACCCTACGAAGGGTTCATAAAATCTAAACTATCCAAGTATCCCGATACTTCTTCGGCCCAGATGTATGACTGGCTGAAGGAGCATTATCCCGGCTTTCCTTGCGTAAACAGTAAAACGGTGTTCAATTTTGTAGCCTGGGTGCGCCAGAAATATCACATCCTGAAAACAAATGCTGCAAGGGAATATGAGATGGTGGAAGAAGCACCCTATGGCGCCCAGGCTCAGGCGGACTTTGGGGAATACAACCTGCGTAATAGCCAGGGCAGGAAGGTCAAAGTGCATTTTATTACCATGGTCTTATCCAGATCCCGGTACAAATGGGTTTTCTTTTCCACCTCAAAGTTTAAAACGGAGGCTTCCATTGATGGGCATGAACAGGCTTTTGCCTTCTTTGAAGGCGTTCCGGATACCGTAGTTTATGATCAGGACCGGGTTTTTCTGGTGGATGAAAACAAAGGCGATCTGGTGCTAACGGAAAAGTTCAGGGCTTATAGCAGGCAGTCTGGTTTTAAACTTCATTTTTGCCGCAAGGCCGATCCCGAGAGTAAGGGCAAGATTGAGAATGTGGTCAAATACGTCAAGCAGAACTTTCTCTATAACCGGCCTTTTTCGGATATCGAAACCTTAAATCAGGAAGCCCTGGCCTGGTTGGCCAGAACAGCCAATCACCTGTCACATAGCGGTACCAGAAAGCAACCCAGCGCCGAATGGGCGATTGAAAAACAATACCTGAAACCCTGTCACGCAGCGTTCTATAAGACCAATGAGGCACTTGTCTATTCGGTGAGAAAAGACAACAGCATCAGCTTCAAGGGCAATTTTTATTCCCTTCCTCTGGGAACTTATACAGGCAAAGGCTGCCAGGTGCGTCTGGTCCGGGTAGATGGGAAACTACAGATCTATGACTCGAAGGGAGCGCAGTTATGCACCCACGACCAGTCACCTGGCAAGGGACAAAAAATCATAAACAATGATCACAAAAGAGAAAAGTCGCCGGGAATTAAAACCCTGATGGTTCAGGTTTGTACCCATCTGGAAAATCCGGACCAGGGACAATCCTTTCTGGAAGGCATCCGAATTGAAAAGCCCCGCTACATACGGGATCAGGTACTCCTGCTGAAACAGACCATTGAACGTCATCCCCGGGAAATCATCACCAGGGCCCTTGCGTATTGCTGCACCCATCAGTTGTATAGTGCAGTTGATTTAAAATCCATTGCCGGCCATTTTAACCGGCAGCAAACGAGCCCGGATGCAAAGGGGATGCAGATGAATCCACTCACCGGCGCCATGCCCGGTGAAGCATTTATCCAGCCTGCCACCAGCTCTATTGCAGACTAT
>DASRLM010000744.1:0-4244 GCA_035648455.1 Puia sp.
TTCCTGCAGCGTAACGGTAAATTCAAATTATGATATCCGCAGTGATCATTTTGGCCTGGTGAAACACTCCAATGAACAGCATGTATATATGCAAGGGCCTGACAAGTTGTTTATCCGGTCTGAGGGCGACAAGGGCAGCCGGTCTTTTTTTTACGACGGGAAGACCCTCAGCTATTATTCTATGGAAAAGAATCAGTATTCGGTTGTGGAAGCCCCTCCGACCATCATGGAGATGATCGACACGATGAACAAATCCTATGGGATAGAATTTCCCTCATCCGATTTCTTTTACCCGTCGTTTGTTGATGATCTGTTGGCTGATTCAAAAAACCTGATCTATCTGGGGACAACCAGCGTTGACGGCAAAGAATGTTTTCACATTGCAGGAACTGCAAAGGATAAAACATATCAGTTCTGGATCTCCAACGATGCCTACACGCTGCCTTTAAAAATGGTAATCGTTTATACCAGTAAGGATATGAATCCGCAGTATGAGGCCGTTCTTTCCGACTGGCAGTTAAATCCTAATCTGCCCGCGACACTTTTTACTTTTAATACACCACCAAAAGCAAGGAAAATAAAA
This sequence comes from Puia sp., assembly GCA_035648455.1. GTDB lineage: Bacteria > Bacteroidota > Bacteroidia > Chitinophagales > Chitinophagaceae > Puia. Next base: position 584 of record DASRLM010000744.1, read on the forward strand.
ATGATCAGCCTGTCCCATAAAAAAAACAAATAACCCAACACAATCATCAGATATGAAAGCGCAATTCAAAATAACTTTTCCTTTAAGCATATGCATCCTGTGCCTGGCCATAATGGGTTTACCGCAACCGGCAAGCGCACAGCGCTTCAATCACACAAACTTTGGTGGTGGCAGCGGAAACAGACCCGCTGTCAGCCGCCCCGCGCCTGCCGCGAATCGTCCTGCACCCGCAGCAACCCGTGCGGCACCGGTAAACAACAGAACAGCACCCGTTATGAACCGTCCGGCAGAACCTCCGGTAAATAACCGCAGTATCAATGGAGGAAGCCGCAATTTCGGAAACCATAATTTTAATCAGAACAGAAATGCAAATCCCGCACCTGTACGTCAGCCTGTGAACGTGAACCGCAATCCGATCCCTCATGAGAATGTAAACATTTATCATGCGCACGGCGGTCAGCCGGAACATGCCTACGCTTATCATCCCTATCGTCCATATGTATGGGGACACAACTGGCATCCACTGGGATTTTTTGCCGCCTCCCTGGCTGCCGATGCGTTCCGGTTTTCACTGGCCAATCAGCAGTATTATTATGATGAGGGTGTTTACTATGCTCCAGCTTCTGGTGGCTATTCCGTTGTTCCGGCGCCGGTGGGCGCAACCGTCAGTTCTTTACCACCCGGATATGAAACCACCATGGTCGGAAATGATTACTATTACTATTATGGCGGCGCTTTTTACATCAATACCGGTTCAGCTTACCAGGTGGTTCCCGCGCCAGCAGGCGCTGTGGTAACGCAGATCCCGGATGGTGCGGTTGAACAGGATATCGACGGACAAACGTATCTTGTATTCAATAACACCTACTATCAGCCTGTGTCAGAAAACGGCGAGGATGCTTATGAGGTGGTCCAGATGAATTAATGAACCCGTAAAACAACCATGTTCAGACCGCTACTCATCCTGCTTTCAGGGGCTACCGCCATCGCCGGCTGCCATACGACCGTTCAACAGGATAAACCCACGGATGCGGAAAAAGCATGGCGTTTACCCTCCGATGACCCACAACGATTACCCGGTGCCTCCTATACGTCACTGACCCAAATCTATGACACGCACACGCTGGCTAACCGCGATATCAGTTTTCGCGATGAACGGCTGTTGACTTCGAATGGAACAAATACGTTGTTCAGCATGCCGGTTTACAACAGCCGTGCGGAATGGGAAAAAAGAAAACAATATCTCAGGGAGCATATCCTGGTCTGCGCCGGCCTCTGGCCCATGCCTGAACTAAATCCTTTAAATCCCAAATATTACCATAAGATTGACCATGGTAATTATATCGTTGAAACAGTGACCATCGAAACCTATCCGGGATTTTTCCTGGCCGGAAATATATATCGTCCCCCCGGCAAGGGACCCTTCCCCGCCATCCTTTCTGCTCACGGACATTTTCCCTACGGACGACTGAATAACGATTCTATAAATTCAGTTTCTACCCGTTGTCTTAATTTTGTAAAGCAGGGATATGTGGTATTCGCTTATGATATGACCGGCTATAACGATACCCGTCAGGTCGCCCACACTTTTGGCCGCGGTGATTCCATTTCGGATTTGTATGGCATTAATCTCCTGGGACTGCAGCTACGCAACAGCATCCGCGCTATGGATTTCCTGCTGAGTCTTCCCGAAGTGGACAGCAGCCGGATCGGCATCACCGGAGCGAGTGGCGGCGGAACGCAGGTCTTTATGCTGACCGCAGTGGATGAACGGTTCCGGGCAGCCGCACCGGTGAATATGGTCAGTGATAATATGCAGGGAGGTGACTTATGTGAAAATGCGCCCGGGTTGCGGATCAATACATTTAATGTGGAAATAGCATCCATGATCGCGCCCAAACCGCTTTTACTGGTTTCCGATACGCACGACTGGACCTATGATACCCGGAATACCATTCTGCCGATGGTGAAATCCATCTACGGGCTTTATCAGTCGGAAGACAAAGTAAAGAATACAGCTTTTGATTTCATACACAATTACAACCGGGCAAGCAGCGAAGCCGTAGAGGCATGGTTTGGAAAATGGCTGCTGCATGACAATGATGCAGGACATTTCCGGGAAGTTTCCTTTCAGCAGGACAGTGATCAAAATCTCCTGGCCTTCATGAATAAACGGGATACCAGCACCCAGAAATCGTTTAATCAGCTGCCTGCTTCAGCATATCATGGACTTCCCAATGCATTGGATGAACCCGGACTGAAGGCGTTATTAAAAGATATTTATGCCGGACAGCTGACACAATACTGGCCAAAAAATTCCAAAAGCCTGGATAGCTTTAAATCGGTTTACGGAAAAGCCGTTCGTCATTTGATGGGGGCCGAAATGCCGGAGGCCATTAACTGCAAGTTGATGAGCAGGACAAAGGGGGATTATTTTATTGCAACCCAATTATTGATTTCCAGAAAGGATAAAAACGAATGGATACCCTGTATACTCTATCAACCACTTTCCGGGGCCGCCAATGCAACGGTTATTGTAACAGGTGATCGGGGAAAGAATCAATGGGTGTCACCGGGTAATGTGGTACCTAATGATCTCATTCATCAATTGCTTGATCAAAAATGCAACGTGCTCCTTCCGGATCTGTTTAAACAGGGAGAACATATCTTACAGGATTCTACCATGACCAGAAGAGATGAAAAAGGCAAATACTTCACCACTTTTAATTTAACCGACAGGCAGGAACAAGTCCAGGACCTGTTAACCCTGATACGCTGCATTAAAGAAAGTCGGGATCTTCCCCATACCATCAATCTGTACTCATCCGGAAACAGCGGGCTCACCGGATTGCTTTTATCTTCCATCACAGGTGATTTAAATAAAATAGTACTGGATGGGGATCACTTTAACCCGGAAACGGATCAGCAGATGCTTACCCTCGAGGTTCCCGGCATCATGCGGATTGGTGGACTGAGGACCGTGCTTGCCTTATCCTCCGAACAGCATCTGATGTTATTCAAGGCGCATGAATCCTTATGCGGTCCGGAAACCAGCAAGCTGGCAACCTTGTCGGGCAATGACCGTCTCTTTTCGGTTACTCCTGGAAATATCAGTCAGAATGAGATAATTCGCTTTTTGACCCAAGAAAAATGAAAACCACTGGATAGCATCTCTAACGCATACCCGTAAGCAACCGCGCTGGCATTTATTTTTCCATCCTGGCCAGCCAAGGGCTTTCCCAGCAAACATACCATCCAGTCCTGGCGCACCGACTGGGATCAGCTGACCAGCTATTTTGATTTTCCGGCTCCGTCCGCAGAAATTTGTAATCCATATATACTGTCCGGGAATGGGGATTAAAGCTTATATTTTGAAAGATATTGATGAAGAACCTGCTGTTCCCCCCTGTCGTCTATATTATGCAATAAACCATGAGAAAAATAACAACCGGCTTTTTGCTCATCGTCTGCCAGCTTGCGGGTAGCGCGCAGAACAACACTGGTTATAGCTCGGTTTCAGATGAATTTCTTTCTACCGTTTTAATGACGCATGACGAAAAAAAACTGGAAGCGGAATGGATGAAACAATCCTTCGGAAGCGAAATGCCCTTTTCTTTTGTTTATCACAGTAAGAAATCAGTTGATCTGCTGAAGCATTGGC
>DASRLM010000745.1:0-3302 GCA_035648455.1 Puia sp.
TTCCGGCTTCACCGGCATCTGGGTATGGGATGATCCCGTAAGCCAGCTGGTTTTCATTTTTCTTTCCAACCGCGTAAACCCCGTTGAAAGTAACAGGATCTCTTCGCTGAATGTAAGGGGAAATATTCTGGAGTCGGTGTATAAGGCGATGATGCCGGCTAAGTAAATTTTTGCGAATCTATAAAGCCGTTTTTCCGGACAAATACCAGTTCGACCAGGCATAATATGGGCATATCCCAAGGGCGGTTCAGGTCAGTGATTTCAAATAAGGTATATCCGTATTCATTCATGGTGTTGATGACTTTCAGGAAGTTGTTTTCAAATTCCTTAACGGTAACGGATGCTTCCACCATAAAGACTTCGGTCTTTCCAAAAAAATCGCTGGCGCCCTTAACCACCTCCAGGTCAAGCCCCTCCGCATCAATTTTAATCAAATCAGGTACAGGCAGATGCTCCGCTTCAATAAATTCATTAAGTGTAACAACCCGCACATCCATCTGACGTAAACCAGCATTTTTAATTTCCTCTTCCGTCAGCCGGAAAGTACTGCTGTCGTCCCTGCCCGCAATGGCAAATTTGAATACACCTGCTTTACTCCCTGCTCCAACCGGATGGAATTTGATTTTTGGATTCACTGAAAGCAAATCTTTTACATCATCTTCGAGCCATTTTTGCGGTTCCAGTAAAGTAAAGTAAGCATCCGGGAAATATTTTAATGCCTTACGCGTCCAGGTACCATGATTGGCGCCCACATCAACAATATGTTTGGGATCGAAATTTATTTTCTTAAGTATGGAGAAGAAATTGTCCAGCAGAAATTCTTTTTCATTCGTATCCTGCGCATCTTGTGTATACCCCAGTCTCCTGATTAGGGGAGACAAAAGCCTGCCAAGGGCTTTTTTAATAACTTTTTTCATTGCATTAACCAATAGTGCTAAAGATAATTGTTCGAAGACAATATCTGAAAATTTTTGCACTCCCGCCTATGCGCCTAATCCCTTCAATCATTTCATCATATTCCTTACCTTTGCAAGCTTATGTCCTCACATCCTACAGATACAGTTTTACGGGATGTAGTGATCAAATTTGCGGGCGATTCGGGAGACGGCATGCAGTTAACGGGTAGCCAGTTTACCAACAATACCGCCTTACTAGGAATTGACCTCGCTACTTTCCCTGATTTTCCGGCCGAGATCCGCGCTCCCCAGGGCACCCTTCCCGGCGTAAGCGGCTTTCAGCTTCATTTTTCCAGCGACCATATTTTTACTCCCGGTGACGAATGCGATGTACTGGTGGCCATGAATGCGGCCGCCCTGAAGACCAACCTGAAAACCCTGAAAAAGGGGGGAAGGATCATTGCCGATGTGGAAGGATTCGACGCTAAAAATCTGCGGCTCGCCAATTACCCGGATGGTATAAATCCGCTGGAAGACCACAGTCTGGATAATTACGACCTGATCCGCATAGATGTTACCAAACTGACCCGCGAGGCGCTGAAGGATTTTAACCTGGGTAATAAAGAAAAGGACAGGGCGAAAAATATGTTTGTCCTGGGTTTCCTTTACTGGATGTATAACCGGAGCCTGGACAGTACCATCCAGTTTCTCACTGAAAAATTCGGCAAGAAACAAGATATCCTGGATAGTAATATCCTTACCCTCCGTGCCGGATTTAATTACGGGGATACAACAGAAACTTTCACCAATACGTATACTGTAGCCAAAGCCAAACTACAGCCAGGTACTTACCGTTCCATCATGGGCAACCAGGCGCTGGCTTACGGCCTGATCGCCGCTTCACAGAAAAGCGGTTTACCGATTTTCCTGGGCACCTATCCCATTACGCCGGCTTCAGACATACTGCATGAATTGAGTAAACAAAAAGCATTTGGTGTTCGCACTTTCCAGGCTGAAGATGAGATTGCCGGAATCACTGCTGCCATTGGCGCCAGCTATGGCGGATCGCTGGGTGTTACCAGCACATCGGGTCCGGGCATGGCCCTGAAATCCGAAGCGATGGGACTGGCCATGATGCTGGAGATTCCCCTGCTGATCTGCGATATCCAAAGGGGCGGCCCGTCTACAGGACTGCCCACAAAAACCGAACAGAGCGATTTGCTGCAGGCGTATTACGGAAGAAACGGGGAAAGTCCGATGCCGGTCATTTCCGCCTCCACCCCCAGCGATTGTTTTGATGCCATATATGAAGCGGCGCGAATAGCCATACAGCACATGACCCCTGTAATCTTCCTGAGCGACGGATTTATTGCGAATGGATCCGAACCCTGGAAATTTCCCGATGCAGAACACCTGCACCCCATAGACGTTCATTTTAAAACGGATCTGGGAGACGGTGAGGACAAATTCCAGCCTTACTTAAGAGATGAAAAAGGTGTGAGACCCTGGGCCATTCCGGGTACACCGGGACTGGAACACCGCATCGGCGGGCTCGAAAAACAAAACGTTACCGGCAACGTGAGTTACGACCCAGAGAACCATCAGCTGATGGTGAAATTGCGCCAGGAAAAGGTAGATAAGGTTGCGGAACATATCCCGCTTCAAAAACTCGACAGCGGACCGGAGAAAGGCAAACTGCTCGTGTTGGGCTGGGGCAGCACCTACGGATCCATTAAAACCGCCGTTTCCGATTTACGAAAAGAAGGTTTTTCCATTGCGCATGCACATCTCCGTTATCTCAGGCCCTTTCCCCGTAACCTGGGCCATATGCTGGAAAGTTATGAACAGGTGCTCATCCCGGAGCTCAACAACGGACAGCTCATCAAAATCATCCGGGACCAGTTTTTTATAAACGCCGCCGGCTATAATAAAATCATGGGCATCCCTTTTACGCGATCCGAACTGGTGCTGAAGATGCGGGAAATGCTGGAAAATTAAGGGTATCCACTAGATTGGTCAGCCGGGTTTCGGGAAAATTCCCCTCTATCCATTTTCCCCGTCACGCCTGATGTTCAACCAGCAATTCCTTCCTTCCAATTTCCCTGGTGCCGGGTTCCATTTTCTCCAGAAATTCTTTCCTGACCTTATACGCCGTCTTATGCTCACCGGTGTGGCTCCATCCTGGCGGCATGATGATGTACAATAATTTATTCTTTATGCCGGGGGCCCTGGCTACATCCTTTGCCAGGAGGATAAATTCACCGAAATAGGCGTCCATAAAACTATTCGGGATCATTTTTCGGGTGATGCCGTATTCCACGGGGATATCGCGCCTCTCCGGCTGATATGTGCGAAACACCCGGTCCCAGATAGGCAGCAGGTTGCAGAAGTTGGTATCCATATAGA
>DASRLM010000746.1:0-3896 GCA_035648455.1 Puia sp.
AGAACAGGGCGTTCGTCACCAGGGTTTTGAAATTGGGTTCGGCCCAGTCCTGCACGCCACCCAAGCCAATATAGACCACCCTCTCGCCGTGGTTGGTCCTTGCCCAGGCGAGCGGTTCGGTTCCGTCTTTGGTGGTTCCGCTAAGCAGCAGGCTGGCATCACCGGCAATCGGGGCCGTCTGATACAGGCTGTATTTGGATTTGAAACTACGAACCCCTTTTAATACCGGATGATCCTTCATTTTTTCGTTGACCGTAATGGTTTGGACCGGGCCGAAGGGTTCACCGACAACATACCGCATGCTATCGGTGCCCATCATGCGCTTTTCTGGCTCTCCGTAAAAATGACCGACATAATTTCCACCCAGCACTTCTTTATCAAAACCGGGCCAGTTCAGGAAACCATGACTGGCCGTGCGGAGCGCAACAATGGGTTTATTGGCCCGGACGTATTCCTGGAGGTCTTCGATCGCTTTGCCTGAGAATCCCGTGCGGCGGGCAAAGACCAGCAAAACATCACAGTCCTTCAACGCGTCCGTCCCATCCAGGTTCGTGTATTCATCCTTGTCATTCACCGGACCGTTTCCCTGGAGAATGGTAATCTGAATACCCGGATATTTTTTTTCCAATGATTTTTTAAAAGCATTCAGTGTAATGTGGCTCACGTATTCATTCGACGCCGAAATAAATACCATGCGCAGGTTCCTGTGTTTTTGCGCAGGCACAAAAAGTGGAAGGATCAAAAGGAAGAGAACAAAGAGTTTATCTTTTTTCATGTTGTTCCTGGGCTTGTAAATGAAGGGTAAAAAAAACAGCCAGCGGTCAAACGTTTTCCGAAATTTCAAAATCCGGATGATACTGACCCTTCAGCAATTCGTTTGCTTCCGTGGAATTGGTAAATTTTTCTGACCCGGCATCAAAAATCAACTGTTTGTTCCCGGTACGGTAAGCAATATCCGCCAGGTGAACCAGGGAGGCGCTAAGGTGACCCTGAAGTGCGTCCCCATTCGGAGCGATTCCTGTTCTGATGGCATCGATGAAATTTTTCTGATGAAATTTATCCGGGAAATAGCCTTTGTCCATATCCACAACCTTACCGTCTTTTTCCATCACCTGCCAGCCCACACCGTGCCGGCCAAGGTACATAAGGCGGTCCGTGCCGTAAACTTCAATCCGCGTAGCATTCTGCGGCCAGTAGGGCCATTGCGTACCAAAGCGGACCTCGTTTCCTTCCTTAGTCATGTAGTTGGTGCAGGAACCACTTTCACAGGTCATGGCAAAATCGCCATAGTCATACGTAATATTTAAAAATTCGGGTGTTTCTTTTGCTGAATGGAATCCGATGTTGCCGCCTGTACAGTAAACGGACTTAGGATGTCCCGGATTCCCAAGTGCGATCCGGGCCAGGTCCATCACGTGACTGGCATCGTCGGACAGCGGGCCGCCACCGTACGACCAGAAATCCAGCCAGCCCCCGCGACTGGTCATGCTGTGCCGGTTCGGATTGTAGGGAACACGTCTTGCCGGCCCCTGCCAGTGATCCCAGTTCAGTCCCGCGGGAACAGCTGCATCTGGTCTCGCAACCCATTTACTGCCACCCAGCATGTTATAACACTTGATGTGCACAAGCTTGCCGAGTTTTCCGGACTTAATGTATTCGCGGGCAGAAAGTCCGTAAGGGGCGCTGCGGTTCTGAAATCCGATCTGTAATACTGTTTTATATTTTTGGGTCGCCTCCACCAGTTTCTGTCCTTCCCAGATGCTCAGGGTGGGGTTTTTTTCCACGTAAACATGTTTGCCTGCCTGAAGCGCCCATATAGCAGCAAGGGTATGCCAGTGTTCCGGCGTTGCGATCAACACGGCATCCACCGAATTGTCATCGAAAACCTTTCGCATATCCGTTTCAAACTTCGGTGCGTATCCCTGTTTTTGTTTATGAATTTCTATCTGTTCGGGAATGGACTTCAGGGTTTCATTCACGTCACAGAAATATTTTACTTCCACCTGTTCATTCTCTTTGATGATCCCGTTCAAAACCTGAATGCCCCTGCCTCCGCAGCCAATCAGCGCCAGCACAATTTTATTGTTTGCCCGGTGGAGTGGCGCGATCAATCCCGAGCGCTGAACGGTTAGTCCGACGGTACACAGGGAAAGCTGGCCGATAAAATTTCTCCTTTGCATAAAATGGTGTTTAGGGTTTAAGAAAGGACACTCCCTTAAACAGAAATTTTAAATCCAAATGCATGTCTGGCAGTTTCCGGGATGGCGCTTCTTATTTCATCTGACAAATGAATGGTTAATCCGCCAGCTGTATCATAATTCCATTTCAGGGGTTCCGGATGACCCATGAAATATATTTTTGAATTGTCCCGCGGCTTAACGGTTTTAATCTGCAGCGTTTCTCCTGGCCATGCATTGCTGAAGGCAAAAACGGTCCGGTTATCCTTGGAGCGTGTAAACCGGATATCCTCTCCTTCTTTCCACAGATCCCCGTCCCGGGCCCGAGTGGCGTAAATGCCTTCTCCGTTCAGCCGGAGCCAGGCGCCCACTTCTTTTAACTGGGAGATCGCTGTCGGATGAAAATGACCATTGCCTTCGGGCCCGATGCCGACCATAAAATTTCCTCCTTTCGCTGCGGAATCAATTAAGTTTCTGATCACCCAGGCCGTGCCCTTATAGTTTGATTCATTTTTATCGTAGGAAAATGAACTGCCGAGGGGATAAATCACGAACCAGGGTGTGTCTGAATTGGCTTTACTGCCAGGCACAAAACCCTCCGGCGTGTAGTAGTCACCGTAATTGCCGATACCCCTTGCCCTGAACATCGTATCCGGACTCACTTTTCGCAGGTGGAGCATATTGTCGCGAAGCATCGGCCATACTTCCGGACCCAGCCATTGGTCCAGGCAAACCATATCTATCTTTCCGTATTGGGAAAGCAATTCAGTCAGCTGATCACGGTGCCGCTGCATCATCCTTTTCATTTCTTCCGGTGTGGGATCGGGCATGAAGAAGATGCGGTCTCCTAATTTCTCTTTAAAATCGGAATCCTGATTTTCAGGAATCAGTTTCTTTCCGGTGACCGCAATTTTAGCCGCGGAAGGCACCTGGACGGGACTGTAATTATAGGGCCTGAAATCGGTATCATACCAATCGGGATGAGAGAAATAAAGATCTATTTTGATTCCCCGCTGATGGGCGGCCTCGCATAATTCTTTTACAACATCCCGCTTAAAGGGCGTGTTCATGATGCTGTAAGAAAAATCACAGGCTTCTGCTGCGGGACCCTGCGGAGCGCCCCAGTTCATCCTTTCTTTTACCGTTGTTTTGGTATTGAACATCGAGAAGCCATCATGATGTTTGGAAGTAAATGCAAACATTTTAAATCCACAATCGGAAAAGAAATCCATCCAGGCATTGGCATCAAAACCCTCCGGGTTCCAGGTTTTGTACAATTCCTGGTAGTGCTGTTTTTCCTCCCGGGTCATACCCAGGAAACCCCAGGATTCGTGCGACAGTTGCAGAATGGAATAAAGTCCCCAGTGTAGCCTCACGCCGAATTTGATATCCTTAAAATCCTCGTATGCCTTGTCAGAGGCCCAATGATATTCCGGTACGGGAACCTCTTCCACATATCCGCTTACTGTTTTATAATGGTCATCAGTGTGTGGCAAACGGTGGGAATAGGGCGGTTTTGCAAATCCGGCCGGTTGATTCAGGATGGAGCCGAGTGCGGGTGACAGGGTGAACATGGTTCCGGCAACACCCATATTGCGGATAAAATTTCTTCTTTTCATTGTGCAGGCAAACTTTAAGCTTTCAGTTTATTCAATCGTGTAAATCCCAAATGACCAGAAAGCCTTGATAAATGTTAAAAACGAGGTCCGTGGCCAATGG
>DASRLM010000747.1:0-3622 GCA_035648455.1 Puia sp.
ACCCTGAACCAGGTCTTCTGGTACAGTGGAACTATTTTAGCGCTTCCCATTTCCCGCGTGTCGATCGCCGCTTCAATGCTGTCGACCAATCGTCTGTTTTCAGTCTCCGCGGGCAATTTGCTTTCCGCAATCCCGCGATACCGTTCGGCCGCCTGCTCCTGTTCTTCCCGGGTAGCAGTGCGGAGCCAGTAGATAAATTGCTGGTGTTCCTCTTCCGTATGGCCGTTCGCGGCAAATCGTTCTAAGAAGTCCTGGATAAATTCGGGAAGTCCGGCCATGTGGTAAATGCTTAATTCTGGATGAAGACGGCCTCCCGGTTCAAAAACACTACACGCAGGAATAATATTTTATAAAACTTCGCGGATCGCGAATAAGAGAAAGGTCAAAACAAAGGAAAGTCCTCCCTTCCGGGCCAGGTATTCCCGGATAAAGTCGAAGGATTTGTATAACTGATTTTTGACCGAGGATTTGGATATATCGAGTTCTGCGGCGATCTCGTCGTGCGAAAGGCCCTTCTCCGTACTCAGTCGGAATATCTCCTGTTTCCGCGGTGACAACTGGCCGATGGCTTCCTGAACAATATGGTAGTAGGCTTTATAATCAAACGCTTCATCAGGCGTTTCGGGGCCGGCCTTTTGCACAGCCAGCAGCCGGGAGAGCGCCCTTTCCTCTACTTCATCGCTGCGAACATAATCGATTACCCTGTTTTTAGCAGCGCGGAAAAGATAGGATCTGAATGATTCCACCTCGTGCAAATGCTCCCGGTGCTCCCAGATGCGGACAAACACGTCCTGGACAATCTCTTCCGTGCTGTATGAAGACCTGGTAAAAAGAAAAACATATTGGTAAACACTATCCAGGTAACGGGTGTACAGGTTTGTAAATGCATGCCTGTCACCGGCGGCGGCCTGGTGTAGCCAGTCCTTCTCAAAGTCAGCAGCAGCCGGTGTCATGACGCTTAATCGTTTTGGGATTTTGCGTAGACAAATTAGGGATTTTGATGGAATTGCAAAAACAAATCCATTTTTCGCCCCGGTTTTGGGGTGAAAGTAGGGATTCAGTTCATTTGTCTACAATGGCTTATCTCGAAAAAAATAATTCTTCTGTTACGCACGAGAGCGATCTCTGATCAATTGGCGGTGCCGGAAACCGATCGTTGACTTCAGCAAATATCGCGGCCTGATTTTTTATTGCTTCTATGTCTGCTGCCTATAATTCATTAAAGACACGCACTTCTTTTACTTTTCCGCTTTCATTGAAAAGGACAAAATCCGCGGACATACGACCCGTTTCCCGTTGGTAAACAAGCAGTACGCCATCCGTACCCATAAGCAGTTTCTTAAATGTCAGATTCATATCCGGGACTTCTTCAAAGGCCTTTCGGAAATGGGATTCAATGGCCGTTTTTCCAACCAGTTTGCCGCCTTCCGCATTCCAGCGACGGGCAGCAGCTGAACTGTAAAAAACGACATCGTCTGCATAATGGTCCAGCAGCATCCTGAAGTCTCCTGAATTCCATGCTTTGATCCATCCGGCAGCAATCTCCTGCATTTGTGTTTTGTCAATCATCGTTAAACAGCTTTTCAGTATGCCAACAAAGATATTTACTTTATGGCAACTGTTGAATACCGCATCACTGCATACATCACACGTGCCCATCATCAACTTCAAACCCGTATTTTATATTTGGGAAAAAAAGACTCGTAACCGCAGCATACTGCGAATAAATAGTAAACCAAAAATATGCGGCAGCCTTGTTTAAGGAAATTATGTACGTTTACCAACCAATAAAATAATAGCAACCAACCGGCAAATAGTAATCGACATGAATATTCGCAAAAACAATATTATCAGGGTTTCTGAAAGAACACCCGCGTCACTCATCTTACTGATCTTATTTTCCTTTATATCCGCCATCGGGATAGCTCAAAATAAAGCAGATGCCGGCCCAGCAAAAAATAGTGTTCCCGATGTCAGCATATCTTTTGGTAAAAGCAACGACCGGCCCGAAGTAACTTTTACAACGGGCACAACTGTTTATGAAGAAGTGCTGGACAAAGGCCAATTGATTGGTCTTTACTGGTCGGCCGGCGGCTATGTACAGAGAGAAAACGTAACGGCCGACTTGCCGGAGAGCAAAAATTATTTAAACAATAGCTTCGAGCTGGAAATTGACGGACAGTCTCTTCAAACCGGCTGGAAATGGACAGGCGCCTATGAACGAAAGGGCGAACGGCCCAATACCATTGAGGCAGTTGTGGAACTGACAAATGAATACCGGCCTGTATCCGTCAAAATAATTACCCGCCTGGATGGATCGCCTATCCTTGTCCGTTATCTGGAGATTACCAATACGGGAAAGACACCGGCTTCCTTATCGAAAATCTCTTCTATGTCCGGGCTGTTATGGAATTTCAATCCCGAATCAGAAGATGTGGAGCAGATTCCTACTTACACCCTTGGATATTTTGGAGGTATTCAATGGGGTCAGGAAGGAAGATTTTCCTGGGAAAAGCTTCCACAGGAAACATTCCGGATCGACCGTGATTTACGACCACAACAGTTTGCATCACCGTATTATATTGTCCGTAATAATTTTAACGGTGAAATGTTTTTTATTGGTTTAGCCTGCAGTGGGCGCTACTATTCTGAATTCAGAAATGTGCGGGGAAAGGGTAAATTGTACTTCAGCGGCGGACCAAAAGCCTACGGTGCATTGCGGGTGATTGATCCCGGAGAAACCATTAAAAGTCCTGAAACGCATATGGGACCAATACATGCAACGCTGGATAAGGCCGTAGCGCAATGGTACAAACATATGTATGGAAGCGTAATCCCGCCCAGGCCCAAAGGAAAGGAGATGTATACGGTAGCCGGAAGAGTGGTGGAGAAACCGGGCGACTGGATATTGCGCGAAATGGATATTGCCGCCGAGATGGGTGTGGAAGCATTTATGGTTGATGCAGGATGGTACGGCAATCATTTTGCAGAGTGGCCGGAAAACAGGGGCGACTGGAATGAAGGAAGCTGGCTTCCGGGCGGGATAGCCGGTCTTCGTGACTATGCGCATAAGAAAAAATTGCTTTTTGGATTGTGGCACGAGGCGGAGGCCTTTTCCAGTACATCCGACACCTATAAAGCGCATCCCGAATGGTCAGGTTTTCTGAATACAAAGGATATGGGTGTGTTAAACCTTGCCAAACCCGAAGCCCTGAAATATTTCCAGGACAACGTTCTCCATATTATCAGGGATTTTAAAGTAGATTTTTACAAACTGGACTACAATGTCGAATTTCCGGACAGGGCATCAGTGAACTTAAAGGAAAGCCCTTCGGGAAACCTGATCGAAAATGAGTCATGGCGTCATTACGAAGCGGTGTATGGCTTGTTTGATAAAATCTTAAAAGAGTATCCGAACGTATGCCTGGAAAACTGTGCGAGCGGCGGCGGGCGAAATGATCTGGGTATGGTGTCCCGGTTCCACTATTCGTGCGAAAGCGATATAAGCTCATTCCCGAATAGCATATGTACGATAAACAGCATGAGCCTCTTCATTCCACCCAGCGCCATTTGTTATTATCACAATCATAATGTATATGCCCACCAGCTGGCGGATATGGAT
>DASRLM010000748.1:0-2955 GCA_035648455.1 Puia sp.
GACTCATATATACGGAAATTACTTTTGAAATCCATTTTAGCTGCCATACTACTCCTGGTTTTTGCCGCTCAAACTTTTGACAAGGCACTTATTTTATTGGATTACTGCAGCAATGTGACTGTGTATGCCCTGCATTGTGAAAATAAGGATGAACCCATGATGCACTGCAATGGGAAATGTCTGTTGAAAAAGAAACTGCAGCGGGAAGAAAATGACAAGCAAAATCCCGAAAGTAATACTGAAAATAAGAATCAGGTATCACTCTTCTCAAGATCTTATTTTGCCTCCCTTTCTCATGTAGAAACGCCGGGTTTTACAATCGAGTATCCCAGGATCAATGGCGATAAAGAAAGAAAAATGCCGCGTTCTCTGTTTCATCCTCCGAGCGCATAGTTCCTGTTCTTCACGGTTATTACAGTATTGGTGCTTAGGCTCACTGTTCTGTATGCCATTCTCTCAGAAATTCCAAATGATTTTAAGGGTTCTGCCTCTCAAATGAGGAAGCAGAGCATTCATCAATTATTCCGTTCTCCTGATCCCCGTTAGAAGACCGGGAAGGCGCGTTGAAACTCTTTTGCATTTAAAAACCTTCTATTCCAAAATGAAATTCGGAAATGAAACCATACGTCATTTTTATATATATCTTTTTACTGGGCAGCAGGGTCCTGGCGCAAAATGATAAACCCTTTTCCGGTAAGGTTTTCGACATGATCAGCAAAGAACCAGTCCGGAGCGCAGAAGTTGCTGATTCAAAAAACCATTCGACCCGGACGGATGAAGCAGGAAAATTTTCCATTACCACTACCGATACCCGGCTTACGATCACGGCTTTCGGTTTTGAAACCAGGACCATGCCGGTTACGACCGGCAATATGGCCATTGCTTTAAAACCATCAGCCAAAGAACTGAACCAGGTGGTCGTGAGTGCCAACCGGACGGCTGAAAAGAGAAGCGAGGCTCCGATTGCCATTTCGGTTATCAGCAAGCAAACCATCCAGGATACCAAGGCCCAGCGGCTGGATGCCCTGCTCAACAAAGTGAGTGGGGTCAATATGGTAAACCTCGGTAATGAGCAGCATGAAATGAGTATCCGTCAGCCGATCAGTACCAATAATCTTTTTCTATATCTGGAGGATGGAATTCCGATCCGTACCTCAGCGGTATTCAATCACAATGCCCTTATTGAAATGAATATGGCTGCGGCGAAAAGTATTGAGATCATAAAAGGTCCTTCCTCAGCCTTGTACGGTGCGGAAGCCATCTGCGGCGTGGTGAACTTAATTACCCAGGCTCCCCCGGCCTATGCAGGCGGCATTGTAAGCGTCCAGCTCAGTGATGCAGGCTATAAAAGGGTAGATGCCCAGGCGGGTGTCACTGTTGGCAAACTCGGATTTATTTACAGCGGTTATTATGCCAATCAAACCAATGGTCCGATCCAGTACAGCGACTTTCATAAAAGCGCCAGCACTTTCCGCCTGGATTATAAGATAGACAGCAATACCCTCTGGAGTAACAGTATATCGTATGTGGACTATTTCAGTGATATGTACGGCCAGTTGGACAGTACCCATTTTGCGCAGAAAAACTATTCAGCCCAGACGTTCTTCACTTACCGGCAGGTCTTTGCCTTCCGGGGAAAATCGGTATTGACCCATGACTGGAATGATCACAGCAGCACTTCGGCGACCTTTATGTACCGGAACAACTCGGTTATCCAGAACCCCTCCTACCAGATCGGTTCCTATCATGCAGGCAATGTTGCCACTAACCCGCTTTCAGCGGATACCGCTACCGGGAATATCAACGACAATGCTTTTACCTCCTACGGGTTATTCCTGCAGCATGTACAAAGATTCAATTTCCTTCAAAGCAAGCTGATTGCCGGAACCAGCGCCGAACTGAACCCGCAAACCTTCAATGAGGATTTTATCTGGGTGCATAAACAATCCGTGAACGGATTATCAAACTATGCCAGTTATACAAAGAATAGTCCCGACTCCATCCTGGCCAATTACAGAACCTTCGTAACAGATTTTGGAGGATATGCTAACTATGAGTTCTCTCCTGCAAAGGGCTTGCGCATCTCTGCGGCTCTCCGCTATGATGCTTTCCAATATCTGTTTATCAATAATTTACCGGGATCAAAGGTCACCGGTGGAGCTTCCGGTGTCACCAATTATCATAAGGTAGCCCCGAAGATCGGGTTCACTTATAATTACAAAGGCATCGGATTTTACGGGAATTATAGTCAAGGGTATGTGCCACCCCAGATCACGGATGTATTCAGCAAAACGAACAGCACCTATCTGTCTCCGCAGAATTTTGTAAACTACGAAGTAGGCGGATGGCTTTCCCTGCTGAAAAATAGATTGTACGCGGACTGGAGCGCTTATTTAATGAACGGCAGGGATGAAATCATTTCCGTGAAATTGCCCAGTGGTATTTCCCAGTCCGAAAATGCCGGAGAGACCCGGCACATGGGATTGGAATATGGCGTTTCTTACAGGCCGGCTGAGGACTGGTATATCCGGATTTCCGCATCCAATGCAAAGCACAGCTTCGTGAACTATATTTCCGGCGGCGTTAATTATAATCGATTTGAAATGGCTTCCGCACCGCGTTTCTTCGGGAATGCCGAAGTCACCTATAAACCGCACGCAATAAAAGGATTGAGGCTGGGATTAGAATGTCAGCGCGTAGGAGAATACTTTATGGATAACCTGAACCAACACACCTATGATGGTTATACGGTAGCCAATATCAGGGCCGGCTATTCGGTCAGCCATTATGAGGTTTGGATAAACGCGCTGAATGTATTCAACAAATATTATTCAACGCTTAGCACGTATGCTTCAAGTTCAGGTTATGCTTATCAATTGGGCGATCCGAGGACATTTACTTTTGGTTTGTCATACCGGTTTGGAAAATAAATGCCATTCTTATCAGGAGTGGCTC
>DASRLM010000749.1:0-5523 GCA_035648455.1 Puia sp.
AAGTAACTGCCAGCGAAAAAAACAATACCAGCATTAAAAGATACTTTTTCATAACAGCAAGATTTTAAATTTGAATAATTTTAATGGATACAAATTACGGATTATTCGGCACAGCGTCCAAATTAGGTTAAACACTAAGGAGTTAAGGCAGGATGCCCTCCCCGGCATATTTCTCTTTTTTCTCCCTGGATTTTCTTAATTTTGCAGCCCGTTTCCAGTGGGGGCTGCGTTTCCGGCTGGAAAAACATCATCAAAAATCATTGTATGGGTACCATAACCAGAGAGCCTATAGGTCTGTTAAATGACAAAATCACCGTTAAGATTGAAAAAAGCGATTATCTCCCTTCTTTCGAAAAGGCCCTTAAAGAATATGGTAAAAAGGCCAATATCCCCGGGTTCAGGAAAGGCATGGTTCCAACCAGCCTGATCAAAAAAATGTATGGGAATTCCGTGTTCACCGAAGAGGTGTTGAAAAGTGTGGAGAAAAAGCTGACCGACTACATGAGCGCTGAACAGCTGGATATTTTCGCCCAGCCCCTTCCCCTGCCAGAAAATGATGCCCGCCAGATCAATATGGGACAGCCGGATGATTACTCCTTTGCCTTTGAAGTGGGTTTGAAGCCCGCTTTCCAACTGCCCGATCTGGCTTCGCTTACTCCTACCCGTTACCAGATACAGGTGACGGACCAAATGCTGGATAACGAGATCGACCGGCTGCAGGTGAAGAATGGAACCATGACAGAACCCGAATCCGTGAGCAGTGACGAAAATGTACTGAACCTTACTTTCCAGGAAACGGATCCCGAAGGCCATCCCGTGGAAGGATCACAGCCTAAAGAAAATTCCCTGCTCGTTAAATATTTTGCCGAATCATTCCGGCCACAGCTTACCGGTAAAAAGAAATCGGATGAACTCGTGATTCAGTTATCCCGGGCTTTTGACGATAAAGAAAGGGCCTGGGTACTTCAGGATCTGGGTCTGGACAAGGAAAGCGCCGCCGATGCCGATAAATATTTCAAACTCACCATCACCAAAGTGGGTCTGGTGGAAAAAGCGGCGCTGGACGAAACGCTCTTTAAAAAAGTATTTCCATCCAGGGAAACCGGTACCGCAGAGGCATTTCGCCAGGGGGTGAAAGAAGACATGGCGGCGCAGTGGAAAACGCAAACCGTCAGCCAGTTGCACCACAGCCTATATCATGAACTCCTCGATAAAACACAGGTGGAATTTCCGGAGTCCTTCCTCAAACGCTGGCTGCTTAACGGTGGCGATAAACCGAAAACAGCAGAAGAAGTGGAACACGAGTTTCCTTCTTTTGTGAATGCCCTGAAATGGAGCCTGATCACAGAGAAGATCAATGCCGAAAATGCTTTTGAAGTGGGTGTTGAGGATGTACGCGGTGCCGCCCGTCAGCAACTGTTTTCCTATCTGGGCGGACTTCCCCAGGGTGACAACCAGCCCTGGGTGGAAGATTATGTAAACAAAATGATGCAGGACCGCCGGTTTGTGGATGAAACCTATCAGCGGCTCAAAACAGATAAAATGCTGACCTGGCTGGAATCCCGGGTAAGTGCCGTGGACAAGGAAATTTCCGCCGAAGAATTCAATAACCTTCAGCAGGAACATCAGCATTTGCATGCCGAAGACCATCATCACGAAGATCATGAACAGGATTACGGGGCGGAGGGCCATGTGCATGCGGAACACGAACAACATCATCATGACTGATATAACCCTTAAAAATCCTGCAAACAAGCAGGATTTTTAATTCGTCCTGCAACTCTGTCAGTTTTTTGGAAGTTTAAAAGTTTGGACGGAGATTTGAACGGTAAACCCCTGTTACTGCCAATCCATCCTCAAGAAAAAATTTAATCTATTATGCATTTAGGAACTGAATTTGAAAAATATGCCGTAAAGCATCTCGGCCTTTCGAGTAATACACTGCACAGTTACGGGAAATACCAGGTGACCGGGCTAACCCCCAATATCATTGAAGAGCGTCCCATGAATGTTGCGGTGATGGATGTTTATAGCCGTCTGATGATGGACCGGATCATCTTCCTGGGTTATCCGATCAATGACGAAGTGGCGAACATCGTTACCGCCCAACTCCTATTTCTGGATAGTACCGACCGCCACCGCGATATCCAGATGTACATCAACAGCCCCGGCGGAAGCGTGTATTCCGGATTGGGCGTTTATGACACCATGCAGTATGTAACGCCGGACGTGGCCACCATCTGTATTGGCATGGCAGCTTCCATGGGCGCCACCCTGATGTGCGCAGGCACCAAAGGAAAAAGAACGGCACTGAAACACAGCCGCATCATGATGCATCAGCCCAGCGGCAGCATTGGCGGACAGGCCAGCGATATCGAGATTACCGTAAATGAGATCCGAAAGCTGAAAAAAGAACTGTATGAGATTTATTCGAACCATACGGGGAAAACAATCAAGCAGATAGAAAAGGATTCCGACCGCGACTATTGGCTCACTGCCGTTGAAGCCAAGGAATACGGACTGGTTGACGAAGTGCTGGTGATCAATCCACGCAAGGAGAAAAAAGAAAATTAAATCCATCTTAAAGAACAAACAATGAATTATTCCCATAAATACCCGGTTCAGCCCCTTCGCATGGACGATGAGCCGGAAGAAGAGAAAGAAGAGAAACCGCAAACCGATCCGGGCATGCTGATGAAAAAGCTGGAGAAATATTTCTTTGAAACCCGAACCGTACAGCTTTGGGGACCCGTAGACGACCGTTCTGCCAAAGACATCATCAACAAGTTTTTTTTACTCGATGCCGATAAGCCGGGCACGGAAATCCGGTTTCTGATCAACAGCCCGGGTGGCATGGTCACCAGCGGCATGGCCATTTACGATGTGATGAAGATGCTGAAAAGCCCGGTAAGCACAGTATGTATCGGACTTGCCGCATCCATGGGATCCATACTGCTTAGCGGAGGAACCAAGGGCAAGAGATATATTTATCCGCATGGCGAGGTAATGATCCATCAGCCCAGCCTGGGCGGATATATCCAGGGCGTTAGTGTTGACCTGGAAATACAGGCCAAACAAACCAGGCGGGTAAAGGAGATAGCAGCCAGGATCCTGGCGGAAAACTGTGGTAAAAAATACGAGCAGATCATCAAGGATTTCGACCGTGATTACTGGATGGATGCCAAAGAATCTCTGGATTACGGGATTGTGGACCACATCAGCACCACTTTATAGTCCGGGCCGCCGGGACCGACCCCTTTTCCGGAAACGGGCGCCGCAATTTTTGCCCAAATCATTGGGATTTGGCGCATAAGTTGATTAATTTTACGCATCATTCAAAGGAAATGGCTAAAAACTCACTTCATTGTTCTTTCTGTGGCCGCAGCCGCGACGAAGTCAAGATCCTCATTGCGGGTCAGGAAGGTCATATCTGTGAAAATTGCGTGGAGCATGCCCAGGAGATCATCCAGCAGGAACTGATCGTGCGCGAGGATTCCACGCCCAATTCACAGTTCAAGCTTACGGTTAAAAAACCGATTGAGATCAAACGGTTTCTGGATGAATACGTGATCGGACAGGATGACGCAAAGAAAGTGCTGGCCGTTGCCGTATACAATCACTACAAGCGTCTCCAGCAAAAGGTGGCCGACAATGATGTGGAAATTGAAAAAAGCAACATCATCATGGTCGGCGAAACCGGTACGGGCAAAACCTTGCTGGCAAAAACCATAGCCAAACTGCTCAACGTTCCCTTTGCCATTGTGGATGCCACGGTATTTACCGAAGCAGGATATGTGGGTGAGGATGTAGAGAGCATCCTGACCAGGCTGTTGCAGGTTTGTAATTATGATGTGGTCAGCGCGGAAAGGGGGATCGTATACATTGATGAAATCGATAAGATCGCGCGAAAGGGAGACAATCCTTCCATCACGCGCGATGTGAGCGGCGAAGGCGTACAACAGGGTCTGCTTAAACTCCTGGAAGGAACCGATGTATTGGTACCTCCTCAGGGCGGAAGAAAACATCCCGAGCAAAAACTCATCAAGATCAATACCCAGAATATCCTCTTCATTTGCGGTGGGGCTTTCGACGGCGTGGATAAAATTATCGCGAGAAGGATCAATACCAATTCCATCGGATTCAATGTAAATAAAGAACTCCAGGATTTTACCCGGAAAAACCTGCTGCAGCACATCAATGCTCCGGATCTTAAATCATTCGGGCTGATCCCTGAACTGCTCGGTCGCTTACCCGTAGTGACCCACCTGAATCCATTGGATAGCGTCACCCTTCGGTCCATCCTGACCGAACCCAGGAATTCGCTTATCCGTCAGTACAAAAGATTGTTTGAGCTGGAGGGCATCCAGCTGAGCATCGATAACGATGTGCTGGATTTTATGGTTGAAAAAGCGGTGGAATACAAACTGGGAGCGCGTGGGCTTCGCAGCATCTGCGAAAGCATTCTTACAGACGCCATGTTTGAACTGCCTTCTTCCAAAGAAAGCAAATTTCACCTTGACCTGGAATATGCCAGGAAGAAATTTGACACCAGTAAAATGAGCTTGTTAAAAGTTGCCTGATCAGTCCCTCATATCATATTCCTTCCATTCCAGATCTCCTTTTCAAAAAATTTTCAACTGACAGCATAAAAGCATATGAAAGAACTCATTGAAAAATTAAAAGCTGAAGGGCTGACCGAAGAACAGGCATTCAAGGCTGTGGAGATCATGAAGAATTTTGCCAAATCTAAATTCCCGTTGTTTGGGGGTGCCATTGACAAGCTGTTTGATAAATACAGCAAACAGCAGGAAGAAGATTTTATGCCCTGATGCTGCGGATCAGGCAACCCGCGTTTTGCAGGGGCTTTGGATGAACGACCGTTGTACATAAAATTTCATTGCAGCACTTCCCTGGCAATAACAATCTTCTGTATCTCCGAAGTGCCTTCCCCAATGGTACATAATTTACTGTCCCGATAAAATTTCTCCACCGGAAAATCTTTAGTATAACCATAACCGCCAAAAACCTGAACGGCATCATTAGCCGTTTTCACAGCGACTTCGCTTGAATAATATTTGGCCATAGCAGCTTCTTTGGACACAGCTAGCCCTTTATTTTTCCGGTCGCCGGCCTGAAAGGTCAGCAGTTCTGCTGCCATGATCTCCGTGGCCATATCCGCCAGTTTAAACGAAATACCCTGAAAAGCAGAAATGGGTTTATCAAACTGATGTCTTTCCTTTGAATATTGCACAGCCGCCTCATAAGCCCCTTTGGCAATACCAACGCCCAAAGCGGCAATCGATATCCTTCCGCCATCCAGCACTTTTAAAGATTGTTTAAATCCTGTACCCACTTCGCCCAGACGGCAACTGTCGGAAATGCGGCAGTTGTCAAAGATCATCTCAGCGGTTTCACTTGCACGCATGCCCAGTTTATTTTCTTTTTTCCCGCCTTTGAACCCCGGGGTTCCACGCAACACAACAAAAACCGTTGCATTGTTTTTTTCCCTGGGTGCGCCAGTTC